>CAIYNH010000701.1 GCA_903927495.1 uncultured beta proteobacterium | reverse complement strand
TCTTGGCAATGGCGATCAACAGGTAGGTCGAAATGGCGATCCATATCTGCGTCTTCACCGCGTTCTCGCTGGTGCCGAAGAACACCTTGATGCGCAGATGCTGCTTGATCCATTTGAAGAACAATTCCACCTGCCAGCGTTGGCGGTACAGGTCGGCTATCAACTCGGGCTTCAAGATAAAGTTGTTGGTCAAAAACACCAAGCGCTTGCCGTTGTCGTCCTTCACCACCACGCGGCGCAGCGTTGTCGGGTAGTCCTTGCTCGAAAGATAGGTCGTGAGCACGCCTGTCTGATCGCACAGCACAGTCGTACTGATCCGATCCACCAGATGAGAGTAGCGGCGCTTGAATTTGGTGTTGCTTTTTGCGCGGGTCACAAAGAATGCTTTGGCCTCGTGAATCATAAACAGTCGCTCGAAATCGAGGTAGCCACGGTCCATCAGGTAGAAGGCTCCCGGCTCCAGCACCAGATCGTCCATGATGTTGACCTCGTGGGTCTTGCCGTCGGTAATGTGAATGAAGCTGGGGATGTTGCCTCGCAGGTCCAGCAGCGTGTGCAATTTGATGGCCGCCTTGGTAGAGCGAAATGGTGCCCATGCAAAGACCGACAGACACAGGTCTATGGTGCTGGCATCGAATGCATAAACCGCCGCATCGAGATCCACGCCAAACGGCTCCGTGGCATACAACGGTCGTGCAATGCCAATCAGGTGCTGCGCGAAGTCGGCATAGATTTGCCACGGACGTGTGGCGTTCGCATTGGCCAGCGTGTTGCGCGAAATCGTCTGGCAACGAAACCCCATGTGATACAGCCGCCGCGCTTGCGCTCGCAAGTTGACTTCGATGTCGCGCAAGGACTCGCGATAGGTCAACTGCGCGAACGCCATGGCGAAGAACTGATCCAGACACGAGAAGTCTTTGACCTTGTGTTCTCCATTGTGATCGGCCACACAGCGGCGAAACGTACTCAGCGGCAGGTAGAGCATGAGTTGCGCGAAAACGAGCTTGCCTTGGTGCATGGGGGTTTTTGCGGATTTCCGCCCAAATCCCCCAAGTCTGACTTTCGACGTTCAAATCGAGACCAGACTGAAACACCAAATTCATCAAGCGAATCATTAACTTACGACGCTCCAATGTGACAACGTTGGGACACTACTGATATTTGTACTTATCTATATATTCCGTGGGTATACCTTTTCGATGTAATGAGTTTACTGGCAGCCCAAGCACGAGGCTTTGCCCTCGGCACTGCGTCGCATGGAATCGGAGCCGCGCGTGCGATGCAGGTCGATGTCGATGCGGGTGCTTATGCTGGATTGGCACTCGGTATCCAGGTCGTATTGAGTGCGATTCTGATTCCTCTGGCGGCACGATTCTTATAAATTACCGCAGGTTCAGTTGCAAGTACCCTCGAGTGAACAGTAACTGTGCATAGCTCTTATCTTGGCATCGATCCGCTTGGACAAGCTGCATTTAACTCACCACGCGTGGTAATACCACGCGTACTTCAAGTCCGGGTTGTGCATTGCTCACAGAAAAGCTTCCCCCATGCGCCTGTGCCACCAGTCTGCAAAGGTACAGCCCCAGACCCACACCTCCACCTTCGCGGGTGCGTGCGGCATCAGGTCGGTAGAAGGCTTGACCCAAATTGGGTAACTGCTCGTCGGGAACACCAGAGCCGAAGTCGCGCACTGCAATCTCCGCACCTCCCTGTGTGTCGGACCTAACATATATAGCCGGTGGCTGAGCGACGTTGACGCTGTGACGTAAAGCGTTGTCCAGGAGATTTCGCACCAGCAGGCGCACACGTACGGGATCGACTGACAACGCCGTCAAGTCGTGGTCGAATATTTGGGTGACCACAGGGGCGCCCGGCAAACTCAGCACTTCATCACGCACCAATTGGCACAGGTCCACGCGCTCGCGGTGCAGCGCGGCGTGGACGCCAATTGCACCGGGGTTTGCAAGACGTTCGCTCTCCAAGAGGTCGGTGACCAGATCACGCATCAGTGCCAGGTCTCGTAGCAGTGCTTCGCGGCCGGGCTGTACTTCAGGAGTTTCAGGCAACAGTTCGGTATTGAGCCGGGCTCGGGTAAGCGGACTGCGCAACTCGTGGCTGATAGCCAACAAGAGCGCGCGCTTGGCTTCGAGCATCCGGTGAATGTCGGCGCCCATGGTGTTGATGGTTCTGGCTAGATCACTCAGTTCATCGGGGTGATGATTTTGGGCAACCGCAATGGGCTGAGCAAAGTCACCAGCGCCAAAGCGCAAAGCGCCAGTCCGAATGTCGTCCAGTGGGTGAAGCATTCGACGAACACGTATGTAGGCCAATGCAGTCAGTGTCAGCAGGACGCCTAAAGTCGCCCATCCGACAAGTCGTGGCTGGTCGTGCCAGATCTGTACGTTCAGACCAAACTGAATCCGGTGTCCATCGGGGGTGAGCCGCTCAAAGAAGCGTGGCCTGTCATTGCCCCAAGTCGAGTCATCCATGCGTTCATGCCACTGGTGCTGGTAATCTGGCTCGTGAGGGTTGCTGCGCCAGTTGACCACCGGGCCGCTGATGCGCAC
>CAIYNH010000700.1 GCA_903927495.1 uncultured beta proteobacterium | reverse complement strand
TGAATGCTACACATAAGTCAGTTGAACTTGATTGTCAGGTGATTAACCAGCGTGGCGAGCGTGTTCTTAGTGGCATGGCCAGAGTCTTGGCTCCGACCTCCAAGGTGCGGTTACCACGAGTGGCTGCACCACAGATTCAGTTGTTTGACCCGCAATCGCGCTTCAAGGATTTGTTGGCGATGAGTCATGGCTTGGGTCCTGTGCGTTGTGCGGTTGTTCATCCTTGCGACGAAGGCTCCCTCAGCGGCGCGATTGATTCGGCCCGGTATGGTTTGATCGTGCCAGTGTTGATTGGTCCAGAGCTTCGTATCAGGCATGTGGCCGCTGAGGCTGGTATTGACCTGACCGGTGTTGAAATCAGATCGCAGCCACATAGCCACGCTGCCGCCGAAATGGCTGCTGAATTGGCTGCCAGCGGTGATGTAGAAATGTTAATGAAAGGCAGTTTGCACACGGATGAGTTGATTCACGCCGTTTTGTCCAAGTCGGTATTGCGCACTGGGCGGCGGATGTCGCATGTTTTTCGTTTTGATGTGCCTCTGTATCACAAGCCGTTATTGATCACTGATGCAGCACTGAACATTCGCCCGAGCCTGCAAGAAAAAGTAGACATCATCCAAAACGCCATTGATTTCGCCCGCGTCATGGGTGTAGTTACGCCTAAAGTCGCTATTTTGTCGGCTGTAGAAATGGTGAATCCCAACATACCGTCAACACTTGATGCTGCTGCGCTGTGCAAAATGTCAGAAAGAGGACAGATTACCGGTGGCATTCTGGATGGGCCGCTGGCCTTTGACAATGCTGTTTCACTGCATGCTGCGCAAATCAAGAACATCGCCTCGGCTGTGTCAGGTCAAGCCGACATTCTGGCAGTGCCAGATTTGGAAAGTGGCAATATGCTGGCCAAGCAGCTTGAGTACCTCGCTGGAGC
Source organism: uncultured beta proteobacterium (assembly GCA_903927495.1). Lineage (GTDB taxonomy): Bacteria > Pseudomonadota > Gammaproteobacteria > Burkholderiales > Burkholderiaceae_C > Rhodoferax. Next base: position 4,823 of record CAIYNH010000700.1, on the reverse strand, counting down.
CAGCGGCTCTGGAATCGTCCTGGGTGCCCGAGTACCGATTGCCTTGACCAGTCGGGCTGATGGTCCCTCAAATCGGGTTGCCTCTGCGCTGTTGGCCTTGCTGGTGGCGCACAACTCTCGCCGTGATCATCCGCGTAACACTTGGTAAGGAGGCGAGTATGGCCATACTTGCCGTTAATGCGGGTTCTTCCAGCCTCAAGTTTTCCCTTTATCCGCTCGCCGACGGACTGATCACCTCACAGATTCTGAGTGGCTGTATTGAAGGACTCGAACCCGCTGGCAGGCCAGAGATGCGCTGGACCTTTCAGGGGAGTAGCGATAGCTGCCGACTGACCTTGGGTCTTGAACACGTTTTCGCCAATGCATTGATGAGCCTTGGGGAATTGCTTGGCCGCCTGCAAAGAGTGCCCAAGATTGCTGCAGTGGCGCACCGGGTGGTGCATGGTGGACAAAGCTACCGCGCCAGTGTTGTTGTCTCCGATGATGTCCTGACCCGGTTGGAGCAGTTCAACTCTTTGGCACCCTTGCATCAGCCGCACAATTTGGAGGGAGTAAGAGCGTTCCGACAGGTATTTGCCAACGTGCCACAAGTGGCCTGCTTTGATACCGCGTATCACGCTACTCTGCCCGAGATCGATTACCGCTTTGCGCTGCCCGAGAGCCTTTATCAACAAGGGTTGCGACGCTATGGGTTTCATGGTTTGTCGTACCAGTATGTGATGGGGACGCTGCAAACGCACAGTGAACGCGCCAATGGCCGGGTACTGATGGCTCATTTGGGCAACGGCGCGAGTCTGTGTGCTGCCCGAGAGGGTTTGAGTTGCGCCACCACAATGGGCTTTTCCGCGCTCGATGGTTTGATGATGGGCACGCGTACAGGAGCGCTGGACGCGGGAGTTCTGCTCTATTTAATTGAGCAAGGCTGGGATCATGACCGGTTGCAGAAATTGCTTTACAAGCAAAGCGGTTTGATGGGGGTGTCGGGAATTTCCGCAGATATGCGACGCTTGCGCTCAGACACCAGTGCCTCGGCCTGCATGGCGATTGATATGTTTACCTACCGTGTGGTGCGTGAAAGTGGTGCACTAGTGGCCTGTATGCAAGGACTTGACGTGCTCGCGTTCAGTGGTGGCATTGGCGAGCATGACATTGTTTTACGCGCTGAAGTTGCGCGACGACTAGCCTGGCTCGGTGTGGAGATTGACCCATCACTGAACGCGTCTGCAACCGGTGATGCCGTTTTGGCCATTCATTCACCGCAGAGCAGGGTGCAGGTCTGGGTTGTGCCCACCGACGAGGGTATTGTTGCCGCCCGTGAAGCTGCCCGACTAATTCAGTGCTAATTCCATTTCAATATCAGTCCGACACTTTGTTGCTTCGCCTTGCCGTGCGTCAGCACTGGTTGCGGACTCGCGCCTAGTGTCATATCGATCTGGAAACGTAATTGCGCGGTCAACATTGCGGTAAGCATTGCGCTTTGCGATACTAGGTGCATGCAATTACAAGACATTCTTTACTCACAAGGCTTCGGGACGCGTCGTGTATGCGCCGGTTTGATCCAGCAGGGGCTGGTTCTTGTCTATACGTCAGATCAGTCCTTAACGCCCGTCAGTGTTGTACAAAGCACTACTGAGTTTGTAGCAGAAGGTTTGCGTTTCAGAGTGCAGGGTGTGGATTGGTCGTATTTTGAAAAAGCCTACGTGATGCTGCACAAACCGCTTGCCACGGAGTGTTCGCAAAAACCATCAACCTACCCCAGTATTTATACCTTGCTGCCGTCACCATTGCGTTTGCGTCCGCAAAAAGGCGCTGTGCAAGGAGTGCAGGCAGTAGGGAGACTCGATCAGGACACCACCGGGATGCTGCTGCTGACAGACGACGGCAAATTCATTCACCGCATGAGTTCACCGCGGCACCATGTCCCCAAAGTCTATGAAGTGACGCTGAAGCATCCGCTGGATGATCGGCAAGTCCAGCAGTTGCTAAGTGGGGTGGTGTTGGACGATGACCCCAAACCGGTACGCGCGGCCGCCTGCGAGGCTATCGGTGAACGCCATTTGCGGCTGACCCTGACTGAGGGCAAGTACCATCAAGTCAAGCGCATGCTAGCAGCGGTCAGCAACCGAGTGGAGGCTTTGCACCGCTCTCAAATTGGTGGTTTGCGTCTGCCGGATGATCTGCCTGCGGGGCAATGGCGCTGGTTGAGTGCGGCGGATCTGGCCCAAATCCAAGACTCGTGAAGCGAGTTCAAAGGTCAGAGCGACGACTGTCTGTGAGCGCTCAGTTATGCTTGAAGCATGAACCTGCTGTTTGACTCTTTCTGGCGTGCCTTGGGTTACTGCTTTCGGCCGCGTGTGATTTTGATGTCACTTTTGCCATTTGTGCTCATAGTTGCTCTGGCGTTGGGGCTGGGCTACTGCTGCTGGGACACTGCACTCGCTGGGGTGCGCTCATTGCTAGAGGCAGCGTCCTTTATGAACAATCTCTGGGACTGGTTGCAGAGTATGGGTATGGGTGGCTTCAAATCCATTTTGGCCCCTTTGATTGTTGTTTTTACTGTGACTCCATTGATCGTGGTGGTGTCGCTTCTAATCGTGGCCACAATGATGATGCCCGGACTCACCGCTCTGGTGGCAGAAAAGCGATTTGCGGGTCTGGAGCGCAAAAGTGGCGGTTCGATGCTGAGCAGTCTGCTGTGGTCCGTGAGTTCTACGCTGCTGGCGTTGGCGGCTTTGGTTGTATCGATTCCGTTGTGGCTGGTGCCGCCATTGGTTCTTGTGTTGCCGCCCTTGATTTTGGGTTGGCTTAGCTATCGGGTCATGGCTTTTGATGCTTTGGCTGAGCACGCAAGTCGTGAAGAGCGGCGAGAAATTTTTCGGCGTTATCGCCTTCATTTGCTGGGGATTGGTATCTTTTCTGGCTATTTGGGTGCGGCCCCCAGTCTGATTTTGGCATCTGGCGTTTTGCTAGCGGCAGCTTTTGTGATTTTGCTGCCATTGGCAATTTGGATTTACACGCTGGTGTTCGCGCTCACCTCGCTTTGGTTTGCACACTTTTGCCTGGCTGCCTTACAGGCCTTGCGCGAGGAGCGTGCAGTCGATGTTGTCACTGCCTCAAGTTCTCCAAATCCCTGTACGACTGATCAAGAACAACTCCCATACCGCCATGATTCAGACCCACATCTCCCTGCCATCGACTAACTCCCGCCCACGATTTGGACTGATCATCATTGGCGATGAAATTCTTTCCGGCAAACGAGCCGACAAGCATTTGGTGAAGGTCATCGAACTTCTCAAGGCGCGGGGTTTGCAGCTCGACTATGCCGAGTATGTGGGGGATTCTCCCGAGCAAATTACCATCAATCTGAAACGTGCCTTTGCAAGTGGAGATGTGATTTTTTCAACTGGTGGTATTGGCGCAACACCTGACGACCACACCCGCCAATGTGCAGCGAAGGCCTTGAATGTTGAACTGCTGTTGCAACCAGAAGCAAAAATCCTGATTGAGCAGCGCATGCAAGATCTGGCACAGGAACAGGGAAAGGTGTATGTTCCAGATCAAGCTGACAACCAGCACCGACTGAATATGGGTGTGTTCCCAGTGGGGTCACAAATTATTCCTAACCCTTACAACAAGATTCCCGGATTTAGCTGGGGTTCGGTCTATTTTGTACCCGGCTTCCCGGTGATGGCCTGGCCCATGATCGAATGGGTGCTCGATACCCATTACCGGCAGTTTTATGAGTCGCAAGCCTGGCTTGAGCTTTCTGTGATTGTGTTTGGTGCCATGGAGGCGACACTGACACCCTTGATGCAGGAGATCGAGCGCCAACATGCCGGCACCAAGGTGTTTAGTTTGCCAAGTGTCGACCATCCTCAGTATGGTCGGCACATTGAGTTGGGTGTCAAAGGCACTCCAGACGCGGCAGCGCTGGCTTACGCTGCTTTGTTGACTGGCTTGAAGCAATTTGGAGTCACACTCGGCCCCGAATTGGTGCGTTCCTAGTTGTTTATTTTGTTCAAATATTTTTATGCACGATGTTGGTGCGTTAACCGTTTGGCGCTAATTTGGTGAGCTCCTTGTTTTATCTGCTTTAGCGTTGCTCTCAACTTAAAAGTATGAAAACTCAAGGCAAAATAGAGACCCAAGCGGATCGGGTCACGAGCCCCAATCTGGCACAGAAACTGCATTCGCTTCACCCGTAACCCTTTTCAACAACGACCCAACCAGGAGTATTTGATGGCCAAGACCGTCGCAGACGTCATGAAGATGGTGAAGGATAACGAAGTCAAGTTTGTTGACTTTCGCTTCACCGATACCCGTGGCAAAGAACAGCACGTCACCGTGCCAGTTTCGCATTTTGATGAAGATAAGTTCACCTCAGGCCATGCATTTGATGGTTCATCCGTGGCAGGCTGGAAGGGTATCGAAGCCTCAGACATGCAACTCATGCCTGACCCGAATACAGCCAATATTGATCCTTTCTTCGAAGAAACCACGCTGTTTTTAAGCTGCGACGTGCTCGAACCTACCGATGGCAAAGCCTACGACCGTGATCCACGTTCAATCGCCCACCGCGCTGAAGCCTACCTCAAGGCATCTGGCATGGGTGACACCGCTTTCTTTGGTCCAGAACCAGAGTTTTTCATTTTTGACGATGTACGCTGGAATACCGATATGTCGGGTACTTTCTTCAAGATTGAAGAATACGAAGCTCCCTGGAACTCGGGTAAAAAACTTGAAGGAGGCAATCGAGGTCACCGTCCAACCGTTAAGGGTGGCTATTTCCCCGTCCCTCCGGTTGACAGCACGCAAGACATGCG
>CAIYNH010000699.1 GCA_903927495.1 uncultured beta proteobacterium | reverse complement strand
CTGATGGTTGAGGTGATGGCGTTGTTAATAATTTCCACAGTGCTCATTTTGCGATAACGGCGGAAGTTTTCACGAATCCGGTCAAAAATAACTACCGACTCATTCACCGAGTATCCCAGGACTGCCAGCACGGCGGCCAGCACGGGCAATGAAAACTCCCACCCGAAAAAAGCAAAAAACCCCAAAATAATGACCACATCATGCAGATTGGCGATGATCGCCGCTACAGCAAACTTCCACTCGAAGCGCGCCGCCAGGTAAATCATGATGCCAACTACCACAAAGGCCAAGGCTTTTAATCCATCTGCAGCCAGTTCGTCGCCCACCTGGGGTCCGACAAACTCGGTTCGCCGCATGGCTGCGCTAGGGTCAACGACCTGGAGTGCCGCCATAACCTGATTGCTTTGTTGTGCCGAGCTAACCCCTTTTTGTACTGGCAGACGAATCAGCACATCACGGGCAGTGCCAAAGTTTTGCACCTGCACATCTGTCAGGCCCAGTTTGGCCACCGTATTGCGCACGACAGCCAGATCGGCCGGCTGCGCGTAAGTGACCTCCATCAGGGTGCCCCCCGTGAACTCCACTGACAGATGCAACCCACGCGAAAACAAAAAGAACACCGCGGCCAAAAATGTCAGCAGCGAGACAATATTGAATGCCAGCGCATGCCGCATGAACGGAATGTCGCTTTTGATTCTGAAAAATTCCATGTTTTATTCCTATTCGGCCTTGAGAGCAGTTCCAGTATCGGGGCGCCATACCGTCCCGATGGATACGGTTTTGAGCCGATTTTGCCTGCCATACCAAAAATTAACCAGACCTCTTGAGAAAAACACGCCCGAGAACATGCTGGTCAAAATACCCAGACAATGCACCACGGCAAAGCCACGTACCGGACCGGAACCAAACGCCAGCAGCGCCAATCCGGCAATCAAGGTAGTAATGTTGGAGTCCAGGATCGTCGCCCAAGCCCGGTCATAGCCGGTATGAATGGCAGCCTGTGCCGAGGCACCACCGCGCAACTCTTCCCGCACGCGCTCGTTGATTAGCACGTTGGCATCAATCGCCATACCCAGCACCAACGCCATGGCCGCCATGCCAGGCAGCGTCAGGGTGGCTTGCAACATGGAGAGAACTGCCACCAACAGCAGCAGATTGAAGGCCAATGCAATACTGGAAAAAACACCAAACAGCATGTAATAGGCGCACATGAAGATAGCCACTGCCATGAACCCCCAACTTACGCTATTGAAGCCCTTGGCGATGTTTTCTGCGCCCAGACTCGGACCAATGGTAGTTTCTTCAATGATTTCCATCGGCGCTGCCAACGAACCGGCGCGCAACAGTAGGGCCGTGTCATTGGCCTCCATGGTGGTCATGCGTCCCGAGATTTGGACCCGGCCACCCCCAATTTCAGTGCGAATCACCGGTGCGGTAACCACTTCGCCCTTGCCTTTTTCAAACAGCAAAATGGCCATACGCTTGCCCACGTTTTCCCGCGTCACGTCACGAAAAATCCGGGTGCCTTTGGCATCCAGATTCAGGTTCACGGTCGGCTCCTGAGTCTGACTATCAAAGCCGGGTTGCGCGTCTGTCAGGTTTTCGCCCGTCAAAATGACCTGTTTCTTAACGATAACTGACTGGCCACTGCGCTCCAAGTAGCGCTCTGAGCCAAATGGCACGACACCCGTGCCAAGTTCAGCACCACGAGCTTCACTGCTTTCATCGACCATGCGAACTTCAAGTGTGGCCGTGCGACCCAAAATATCCTTGGCCTTGGCCGTGTCTTGCACACCTGGCAACTGCACCACGATCCGGTCTAGCCCCTGCTGCTGAATCACCGGTTCGGCCACGCCCAACTCATTGATCCGGTTATGCAAGGTGGTGATGTTTTGCTTGAGTGCCTGATCCTGAATGCGTCGGGCCGCCTCAGGTTTGATCGAAGCTGTCAGTTTTATGTCGGCACCATCGGCAACGTCCAAGGTTTGCAAATCGCCAAACTGATCCTGAAACACCGCCTGGGCTTGTGCCAGCGTGGCCGCATCGCGAAAACGTACCTCGATGGTCTGGCCGTTGCGGTTGATGCCACTGTGGCGGATATTTTTCTCACGCAAACTGGTACGCACATCGCCCGAGAGGGATTCGGCTCGCTTGGTCAAGGCTGCCTGCATATCGACTTGCAGCATAAAGTGCACGCCACCGCGCAAATCTAGCCCCAGGTACATGGGAGCGGCCTTCAAGGCAGTCAACCAAGCGGGCGATCGCGACAGCAGGTTAAGTGCCACCACGTACCCAGGATTGCCAGAGTCCGGCACCAGCGCTTTCTGGATCGCGTCCTTGGCCTTGAGCTGGGTCTCGGTGCTGGCAAAGCGCGCCTTCACCGATGCGCCATCAAGGGCGATTAGTTCGGCTGCAATTCCTGCCGCCTTGAGCGCCTCTTCCACCCGCATCTGGGTCCCCGCATCGACCTTGAAAGATGGCTTCGCCGCCGATACTTGCACAGCAGGAGATTCACCAAAAAAATTCGGCAAGGCGTACAAGGCACCTACCACCAACGCCATCGCAATGATGACGTATTTCCAAACCGGGTAACGATTCATATCGCCCTTCTGACTTCAAACTGCAAAAGACTGGCCAGCGCCAACCACGCGAAAAGCTACTTGATGCTGCCCTTGGGCATGACCTGAATGACGGCGCTGCGCTGAAGTTGAACCTCAACCCCATTTGCAATCTCCAGCCCAATGAAAGTGTCGCCCACCTTGGTCACTTTACCCAGCACGCCACCCGCAGTGGCCACTTCATCTCCCTTGGCAAGACCATCAACCATGGCTTTATGGTCCTTGGCTTTTTTCATTTGCGGACGGATCATGACAAAGTACAAGACCACAAACATTAACACCAACGGCAACATGCCCATCAGTGAAGACTGCATATCACCACCTGCAGCAGGGGCGGTTTGGGCAAAGGCAGAAGAAATGAACACAGACAACTCCAAATTTAGAACAAATGAAAAGAAAATACTTGCCGGGCGCATCAAATCAAGCTGCAAACTGGCGATTCGTGATTGTATGCGGGCCTTTCAACCTCGAAATCACCGACAAGCCCCAAGGAAACCTCAGTCCAGGCACGGCAAAATCATCAAAGCTGGGCACGCCAGCGCAGCAAGAGTTCCTTCCAATTTTGCCGGGCAGTCGTCAAATGACGGGCTTTTACATGTCCAAAACCCCTGATTTGTTCAGGAATAGAAGCAATTTGCAAAGCCAATTGATACCGTTCTAAAGT
>CAIYNH010000698.1 GCA_903927495.1 uncultured beta proteobacterium | reverse complement strand
TGCTTGCGCAACTGGCGGTGGCCCGCGTCGTTGACGTCGTAAACGCGTTCGTCATCCTTGTAGTCGCTGAGGTGGCTGGCGGGGACGAACCAGGCGTTTTCGAGCAAATCAGCCCCAGAGCCCCCGTGGGAAAAGCGTGAGCCGCTATTGTTTTGAGAGCTATCGTCGCTGCCTGTGTCGTCGGGGTCGCTGTCTGAATCGGCGTCACCAGCGTCTGAGCCGCCTTCGTCGTCTTCATTCGAGGCGCTTCGACCAGCCTTTTTGGGAGCGGGTTGCACCTCAAACAGGTCTTCGGCAGCGAAGAAACCACGGTAGCTGAGCAAGGCCTCATACACCGCGCCCAACTGGTTGATTGACAGCAGTTGGTAGCTGACACGGCCCCGGCGCTGGCCCTTGCTTCTTCCTGCACTGCGGCCACGGGTCAGCGACATGAGGCGGATGATGGTTTGCCACACATGGTTGGGGAAACGCACCTTGGCCAACAGTGGCATGGTGGTTTCGTCAAACAGGCGGCTGTCCAGTGGCGCTAAGGCAAAGGTGTCTTTGGCACCGGCCAAGGCCTCTGCCAGGTGCTTTTGTTCACCGGCGGCGTTTTCAAAGCCGCAGCCATTGGCCACCAGGCTGAACAGGCGGCGCAGGGTGGCATCGAAATATAAGCCGTCTCGCGCATGGGGGGTGTTGAGCGGCTGCATCTCCAGCTCGCGCAGGGACTCCAGGCTGTAGCCCTTGAGGTAAACCTCGCTTTTGGAGATGGGCACATAGCCCAGTTCGGGCCGGGCCTCGATGTAGAACATGAACAGCAACCGGTACACCATGCGCAGGCATTCCAGACTGAGGACAGCGGGGTCGAGCATGTACTGGCCTGAGTACACACTCTTCTTACTACCACTGGCCTGCTCGTCGAGCTGGCGTGCGGCTTCGTTGCCCAACAATTCAATGGCTTCGCGCAGCGCGTACTTGAGGTCTTCGCTGACGCCAAAGGCATGCTTGTGGGCGTTCTCGTCCAAGGACTGGAGCAGGCTATTGCCTTCGCCCGGAGCCAAGCTGGTTTTGTGCAGCAGCGCCGCAGCCGCTTTAAGGGTGTCGGGGTCTTTGCGGTCCAGAATGTCGGGCCAGTCAAAACGCAGGGCACGGTTATTGGGCCACTTGTAGCGGTCAATCAGCAGCCATTGGTCCAGGCCCAACAGCAATACGTAGCGCGGCGCAGTCTCAGCTCCAAACACGGCATCGGACAGCATCGTGGCCCAGGTTTCACCCTGCAGAGCGTTGGCGACTGGCTCTCCGCCGAAGTGCAGACTGGTCAGCTCATGGTCAAGCAGGTCCTCGCCTTCTGCACCAGTTTGATACGCCGGAATGATGGCCAACTGGGGTAGTTGCAAGTGCCAAAACGGAATCGGCAGGCCGGGTACCAGTTCGTGACTGGTGGGCAACTTGGCGGGACTTGGGTAACCAAGGGCTTGCAGCAGACCAGTCTGGATTTGGGTGAAAAACTGCCAGCTCTCGGCGGCGCCACTTGCCTTGTGAATTTGGCTGCGCAGAGCAAACCACTTCTGCGCCCAAGCCGACAAACGCCTATTGGGCGCACGAAAGGACTCGTCACCAGGGTGAGCTGTGTCTTCGGCATCCCACGCATCAAGACGGGCCTTGATGTCGCCCTTGAAGACTTCTGCCAGGTAGTGGTGGCTGTAAAACTCGTTCTCGTTGGCAATGCCAGCGAAGGTTTGGACGGCTTCTAATGCAGGCATGGTCAGACTCCAGCACCAGATGAAGACACAGAAGCGGGATGGCATACGCCGGCCAGTACCTGAATCCAGGGCTGTGGCTCGGTTGTCAGTGTGTCATGGACCCACTGGCGATAGTCGTCAAATACGCGGCTGATTTGCTGCTTGCGCTGCTCGAAGCGTCCACGCTTTACCGTTTCCAGTTGCTTTTCCAAGTCGAGCGCCAGTTGCACCATTTGCCGGCCTTGCAGGCGCTGGAGCTCTGCCAGGGTGCCTTCGAGCCGCTGGGTCAGTTGGGCAGCAAAGGTGGCCTGCTTCTGCAGCATATATTCCTGCATGGTCTGCACCGCTGCGGGCAGCGCGGATTGCATGGACTCGATGACGGCATCCAGCTCAGGCGTGTGCCCGCGGTTCGGTAGCCCACCGGCCTTGAGCCCGGAGCGGGTCAGGAAACTCTCGAAGGGTTCCAATACAAATGAACTTTTCCCTGAACCATCATCCAAACGACTGGCCACTTGCCACTCAACCAGCAAGGGCTGG
>CAIYNH010000697.1 GCA_903927495.1 uncultured beta proteobacterium | reverse complement strand
TGCGCCGCACCTGAGGCTTCGGATTAAAACACTAGTCACTATTTAATTCGTAGCATACAACGCTTTATGGACGTGCATCACAGGCTGTATTGTTTCAAATAAAACTGTCTTCAGAGCGGTCTCAGTCAGCTCAAATCACGTTTGAAACGAATTTCTTCGATGCGGGCCGCACCCATGGGCACGGTCTTGATACTGGTCATCTCACGTTTGAAGCCAGCCATGTCATGAAAACGCAAGGCACGCTCGCAACCCAGCGGAACCCAGGCGCTGACTTTGGTACAGCCTTCGTAAATCAGGCCTTCCCGTGCCGCGTCCCACAGTGCCAGACCAACGCCTTGACCCCAGTTCGCCGGTTCTACATAAATTGCCCAGATTTCGCCCATGGTGTTGGGGGTTTTGGGGTCGCGTGAGCGATCAAAACCAACAAAACCGACCACCGTGGTTTTTTGCACAGCCACCAGCACTTGAGGTTCACTGTACTCAATGGCCTCGCGCCAGTAAGCCTGACTTGTTTCGGGAGTACTGGCTTGCGGCACCGTTTCGCCTGGAAACAGTGCATTGAAAGCGGCCTGACTGGAACGTGCCTGAACTTCGGCAATGGCTTTGGCATCACGCTGGGTAGCTGGTCGAACTTCGGTGGGTGTGATCAGAGACATTTCAAGTGCCGGGGTCAAGCCCGGCTATCAATCAAAAAAATGGATTGTCGCTGCAACAGCTCAGTATTTATAAACGCCCTGGCCAGATTTTCGGCCCAAACGCCCGGCAGCCACCATTTCTTTCAGCAATGGGCAGGCTCGGTACTTGCTGTCGCCGAATTCATTGATATACACCTCCATCACCGCCAAACACACGTCAAGTCCAATCATGTCGGCCAATGCCAGCGGGCCAATCGGCTGGTTGCAGCCGAGTTTCATCCCCGCATCAATGTCTTCGGGAGTCGCCAGGCCTTCAGCCAAAACAAAAAAGGCCTCATTGATCATTGGTACAAGAATCCGGTTCACCACAAAGCCAGGCGAATTTTTGACGGTAATCGGTGTCTTGCCCAAAGCGGTTGCCATGGCGTGCACCGCAGCATGGGTGGCATCGCTGGTTTGCAGGCCGCGAATGATCTCCACCAGCGCCATCATCGGTACCGGGTTGAAGAAATGCATGCCAATGAAACGATCAGGGCGTTGCGTGACTGCGGCCAATTTGGTGATCGAAATGGATGAGGTGTTGGATGCCACGATCACCTCTGCTGCCAATAGTGCATCCAATTGCTGGATGATTCTGACCTTCAGATCGTAATTTTCGGTGGCCGCCTCAATCACCAATTGCGCCACTTTCAGATCTTCGTAACTGGTGCTGACCTTGATACGTGCGAGTGCCGCCACCTTAGCCTCTGCCGTGATTTTTTCTTTTTTCAGAAGTCGCTCCAGACTACCTGCGACTGTGGCGAGACCTTTGGCAACTGCCGCCTCCGAGATATCCACCATGATCACATTCAGACCCGATACCGCGCACGCCTGCGCAATACCGTTACCCATGGTGCCCGCGCCAATAATGCCGACTGTGTTGATGCTCATTTAGAAAACTCCATAAAAATAGGGCGTGATGTTAGCGGTAAGAGAACTTCAAAATCCTGACAAGTAAAGCAAGAATCTGCCGCTGCAGACTGTGATAATTTGTGTTCACAAACTCTTGGAAAGATGCCCCATGAACCTCACCGAGCAACTGCTCCACGCGCTCAAAAGGCACGGTGCGAGGCAGATTTTTGGCATCCCCGGCGACTTCGCCCTGCCCTACTTTCGCATCATTGAAGAATCCAAAATACTGCCTCTCTACACACTCTCGCACGAACCGGGAGTAGGTTTTGCCGCTGACGCATCAGCGCGCATCAATGGCAGCCTGGGAGTGGCTGCGGTGACCTACGGCGCAGGTGCTTTGAACATGATCAACTCGGTCGCTGCTGCCTTTGCCGAAAAATCGCCACTGGTAGTGCTCTCGGGCGGACCTGGCAAGGGTGAATCGCGCTCGGGTCTGCTGTTGCACCATCAAGCCAAAACGCTGGATTCACAGTTTCAAATTTTCAAGGAAATCACCTGTGATCAGGTTCGACTGGATGACGCAGGTCGTGCGCCAACTGACATTGCCCGGGTATTGGCCAGTTGTCTGCGTCACTCAGAGCCTGTTTACATTGAGATCCCGCGTGACATGGTGGCGGTGCGGTGTGCCGAGGTCGTGCCAGAGCTTGCTCCAGCCGTCGATCAGGATGCACTGGATGCCTGTGTCGATGAAATCCTGGCACACCTTGACTGTGCCAAGTCACCCGTGCTGATGGCTGGGGTTGAGGTGCGCCGGTACGGCTTGGAAAACAAGGTAGCCGCACTGTCTCGGCGCTTGGGACTACCGGTCGTGACGAGTTTCATGGGCCGAGGACTGCTTGCTGATCAGGACGCACCTCTGGTCGGCACCTACATGGGTGTGGCTGGATTCCCGGAGGTGACCCATTTGGTGGAAAGCTCAGACGGACTGTTTTTGCTGGGTGAAATCATTTGCGACACCAATTTCGCCGTGTCTGAAACCAAAATCGACATGCGCAAAACAATTCAGGCACTCAACGGTCAAGTCAACATTGGCTACCACACCTACTCCAACCTGCCGCTGGCCGCACTGGTAGACCGCATGCTGACCCGAGTCAGCGCCACCAACAAGTCCTTCACCATCACACCTCAGGTTTTTACCACTGGCATGCAAGCCGATGCCGCCAGCTTGACACCGACTGACATTGCCACCGCAGTGAATGACCTGATGGCACAGCACGGCAAGATGCCAATCGCCTCTGATATGGGTGATTGCCTATTCACCGCCATGGAAATCGAGTACACCGCACTGGTGGCACCGGGCTACTATGCCACCATGGGTTTTGGCGTACCTGCTGGCCTTGGGCTACAAGCCGCAACCGGTCAACGCCCACTGATTCTGGTCGGTGATGGTGCCTTTCAGATGACCGGATGGGAGTTGGGAAACTGCAAGCGCTACGGCTGGGATCCGATTGTGCTGGTATTTAACAACGCCAGTTGGGAAATGTTGCGCACTTTCCAGCCTGAATCCTGTTTTAACGACCTGGGCCACTGGGGTTTTGCAGAAATGGCAAGCGGACTCGGTGGCGATGGGGTTCGCGTCGGAACACGTCGAGAATTGAAGCAGGCACTCGACCACGCAGTGGTCACCCGTGGGCGCTTTCAGCTGATTGAAATAACCATCCCGAGAGGCGTGCTGTCCGACACCCTTGGACGCTTTGTAGCAGGTGTCAAGCGCTTGAATGCAGTGAAATAGTCCTACTACCAAGCCGCACCTTACTCGAACATGGCCTCCAGCCCTTCCGTCAACTCCGGCAGCGGGGGCATCAAAAACAGCTCACCGCCCGGTGTCTGGGCCGACAGCGCATTGACCCAATCGGCATCAACTTGCAAGCGTTTAGCGACATCCTGCGGGTAGCTGGCCAACTGCTCTTCATCACTCAACGACAAGACCTCACATCGGGCACGCCAAGCCCCCAGGTGAACCCATGCGGCCGGTTCGGAGAACTCTGCCGCACTCAAGGGCTGGGCAATATTGCGCAGCGCGGCAATTAGCGGCTGCGGAAAATTCCAGATTCTGGCCAATTCAGCAGACACTTCACCGTAGTGAAAGCCAAGCGTCTGCTTTTCCAACTGGGCCCGTTGTGCATCCAACACGCTCATTTGCTTGTCCAGCGCCAGCATCGCTTGAGGCATCCCCGCATGCATCTGCAATTGACCAATGCCGTGCATCAAACCCAGCGTAAATACCATGTCTGAGTTGACATCTGCCCGGTGCGCCAACCAGCGCGCCGCACTGGCGGTGTAAAGGTTGTAGCGCCAGAACTGTTTGAGATCAACGCCAGGGATATTTTTGAAAGCTGCGGCCATGCCATTGCCCAGCACCAGATTGCGTACCATGACAAACCCAAGCATCTGGAGTGCCGAATCCACGGTACCAATGGTTCTTGACACGTGGAAATAGGCAGAATTGGCCAAGCGCAGCAGTTTCGCACTCAGTGCTGGGTCAGCAGTCAGTTGACTGGCAATTTCGGTTATCGAAGAGTCGTCAGAACTGAAGCTTGCGATCAGTTGCTGGGCTACTTTGGGAATCGTCGGTAATTTGCTGGGCTGATCGATCAAGCTTTTGAGTTCCATGAGCTAGCTTTCTGTAATGATTCAAACGATGTCGCTGTTGTCCGTTGAATTTGATTATGGCAGTGCCGCGACAGAGCTCAAGATCGATTTTCCATGGTCTTGTGAAAGATCAATCTTTGTCGCAATTACAGCGTCCGGAGTGACTCAAAAAGTCGCAGTTGCCATATCATGGAAGTTGCTCAGAATCTGTATTTATCAGGGTGACATCATGACCTTTAGCGCCAATAAACCAATCAGGGGCAAGGCCCCCGGTGCCAGTGCTCCAAGCTCCACCGAAAGTGCCAACAACAAAGACTACTTCACCGATGCAGTGCAGCGCACCTTCCTGTTTGTGGAAACTTTGCTGGATCGAGGCAACAACTACGTGAAGCATCTCGAGCAGGGAACTCCCGCATTATTAAAATTTGAACATGAAGTGGTGCTCGATGGCCGTGATTTGCCAGAGCCCTGCAACTACGCACTGCTGCGATTAATTCCACCCTTTACATTTCCAGTGAATACCCAGGCCCGACCCGTGATCGTTGTCGATCCGCGTGCAGGCCATGGTCCAGGCATTGGCGGCTTCAAGATGGATTCTGAAGTTGGCATGGCGATGCGGGCAGGCCACACCGTGTACTTTGTAACTTTCCGACCCGAACCCGAGGAAGGGCAAACCTTGTGGACAGTGATGCACGCTGAGGCGCGCTTTATTGAAGCCGTGATTGCGCGCCACCCGCAGAGCGCTGCCAAACCGGTAGTTATCGGCAACTGCCAGGCCGGCTGGGCCATGATGGCACTGAACGCCACACGCCCCGAGCTATTTGGTCCCCTGATGATCATGGGCGCACCGGTGTCCTACTGGGCCGGTAGCGCCAAGCTCAACCCAATGCGCTACTCGGGTGCCATGTTGGGCGGTTCATGGCTCGCCTCGCTGACTTCAGATCTGGGTGCCGACCGCTTTGACGGTGTCAACCTGGTGGACAACTTTGAACGTCTCAACCCAGCTAACACCCTGTGGAACAAATACTACAACCTGTGGTCACATGTCGATACCGAAGCCGAGCGGTTTCTCGAATTTGAACGCTGGTGGGGCGGTTTTTTCCGCATGACGGGGGCCGAGATTGAAGCCATTGTGGAAAACCTGTTTGTCGGCAATCGGCTGGCTCGCGGCACCGTCATGGCTGATGGCCAGACTATCAATTTACGCAACATCACTGCACCAGTGGTGGTGTTTGCGTCCTGGGGCGACAACATTACACCGCCGCCGCAAGCACTCGACTGGATCATCGACACCTGGGGGGATGAGCGTGCCATTTCGGCCGCTGGGCGCACCATCGTCTATGTGCTGCATGAAAACGTGGGTCATCTTGGTATTTTTGTGGGTGCCGACATTGCACGAAAGGAACACGATCAGTTGGTGACATCGCTGGATGTGATTGAGAGTCTGCCACCTGGCCTGTACGAAATGAAGCTCAAGGCCAAGGCCGGACTGGAAGAACAGCGGTGGGAGCAGGTAGAGCCTGGTGACTACACAGTCCAGTACGAGCACCGCACCACCCAGGACATTCTGGCCTTGAACCCGGAGGGACGCACCGAAGAGGCCATGTTTTCAACGCTGAGCAAGATTTCCGAATCAAATGCCAAGCTGTACAAAAACTGGATGCGTCCATGGCTGCAGCTTGCGGTTACGCGACCGCTGGCCGATGCGCTGGGTAAGTTGCATTCATTGCGACTTCAGCGCCACCTGCTCTCGGACGAACTGCCGCTGGCCCCTTGGATCCGGACCCAAGCCGAAGCGGCGCGGGCCAACCGGGTTCACGTGCCTGACGACCACCCCTTGCGCCAATTGGAGCAGAAGACCTCTCGACAGATCAGCGCTGCGCTCGACCAGTTTCGCGATCAGCGCGATGCTGCACTCGTGGAGTGGACGCGTCTGGTATTTGGCCCCAAAGGTTTGGGTGCGGTCATCAAACCCGACACACCAGACGCTGAAATCGCCAAAGAATGGGCGCTCAAAGAACTCGACAAACAGCGCACAGTGGCATTGCAGCACATTTCAGAGGGTGGTTTTAACGAAGCGGTATGCCGCATTGTGCTGGCCGGCATGGTGTCGATTGGCTCTTTTGAGCGACGCAGCCTGCGTCTGGCGCACCTGCTGGCCCAGTTGCCAAGCCAATCCCCCTCGGGCCTCACCAGCAAGACTGACTGGATTCAATTGCTAAAGGAGCAAGCCCGCATGACCGCGGTTGCACCGGTAGAGGCACTGAACGCGCTTGAGCAACTGCTACCTGACCTTGCCAGCCGTGAAACCGCGCTGGCCGTGTCAGCCGCCGTGATGATGATTGAGCCCACGCTGGCCAATCCGCGTTCGGAAATCATTGAGTTTTTGATGGGAACGCTGGGCGTTGATTCTGAGCGAGTGATCAAGCTGGCGCGCAAGCTGACCGAGTCACTAGAAACGCCACCAGCGCCGAAACCTAAACGTAACAAAACGTCGTAGAAAATCAGCTATTTATCAGCAACTCAAGCCAAAAAGAATCTCACGGGTTAAATTCCATTTCCATATCAATCCGATACTTTGTGCGTCAGCACTGACTGCGGCTTCGCGCCTAGTGCCGTATCGATCTGAAAACGGAATAACACTGAAAAAAAGAAATTTTTGGCTCTAGCGCTTTAGCATTAAGCACTAGTAGCTCTCATAAATATAGCACTATTCAACCCGGACAATGCTCACAGGCTTAAAACCCAGGTCTGCCATCTTGCCTTTGCGAGCCCTGGCAGCCCTAGCATTGTTGAGGCTGCGGATTTCCAGCGTTTCCTCACGCAACTTGCCGCCTCGCCCCACACCGTCAATACGCACACTTCGACTGTAGACTGCCGCACCGGCCAGGGTGTCTTTAGGCTCCAGATCAATCAACATCAGGCCACGACCACCGTTGGCCATAGTTTTTAATTCACCGATCTCGAAGGTCAAAATACGCCCACCTGTGGAAGCGCACGCTACATGCGTGGCCGCTGGCACGGGGATTGCCCCAGACGCATTGACCACCAACGAAGGCGGACAAAGACTCTCTCCCTCGTTCACCGTGACAAATGCCTTACCCGCCTTTTGCCGCGAGATCATGTTATCTACCGTTGCCACGAAGCCATAGCCAGCTGAACTGCTAAGCAAGAAGCTGGCATCCAGAGGACCGGCAAAGTAATGCAGGAGTTGTGTGCCGGCTTCGAGTTCGATCAGGCTGGTGATGGGTTGGCCATCACCACGCGCCCCCGGAAGCAGCGCCACCGCTACCGAATAGACGCGGCCGTTCGAGCCAAATACCAGCAGAGTATCTACCGTGCGGCATTCAAAGGCACCATACATTGCGTCGCCAGCTTTGAAGTTGTACTCGATGGGTGC
>CAIYNH010000696.1 GCA_903927495.1 uncultured beta proteobacterium | reverse complement strand
GAATCAACACCAATGACATCATGGCCGTCGTTGGCGAGGCAGCCAGCTGAAACAGCGCCAACGTAACCCATTCCAAAAATACTAATTTTCATATTTTTAAATTAATTTGTGAGTCTATCGATCAAAATAAATGTTGATCGTTGTTCCCAAACTTGTGTTTCCTTGAATTGCTCCAGACCAAACCACAGTTGTTGTTGGCGACTTCACATCAAACGCGCGTGAAATCCATCCGAGCGGGGGCACTTCTTCACCGTGGTGTAAAACTGGCTTAAGAGCAGCAGAACTCATATACATCGCTAAACGTACCGATCCAATTGTCACATTAACATTTGTACCATCACAAGTCACTGAACAATTTTCGGCAAAATGCCAACTCAGTTCAACGCTATGGTGCCCTTGACATCGCAGTAAATCGATGACATTGAAGGAATTTTTTATCGCACTGAACTCAATATTTCTTTGATGCGTCACTGGGTCTTGCAATCGGTGGTAGCCATCATGCCATCCGCTGAACTGTTGATATTCTCCAGTGGTCTCGATCAAGTCACAATGAGAGTTTGCCTTACGTAACCAAAGAAAATTTCCACCAATTTTTGATTGATCTACTCCATCCACACGAACGGTATTGTGTGCACCAGTGCCTCTGAAGTAATTACGCCATTTTTTTTGTGTGTGGTAGGCGTAGGTGCCGGGGTCAATCAGCAACTCGTGCCCACCCGCCGATAGCACCAAAGAGAGCGCATCTGCGTGACCATGCGCCGCGATAGACAGGTATCCCAGGGGCCCGCAGTCCACCAGCGCGCGCACCTCGTCGGCCGCGCCAAAGCGTGCGCCCAACAGGTAATAGCCACCCTCTGAAAAATTCATGCGCGGTTTTTCTGATATCGGCAATGACAAGGTGGCAAACACCTTGGCTGCTGCATCACCAATCAACCATCGGCTTTTGTCATCGAACCTGCAAGCTTTTACAGCTAGGTCTCCGCGCTTGAATAAAACCGCACCCGTTGCCAGCATTGACCGGTAGTTCGACCAATAGGTCTCTTGGCTCAAGCGGACCATTAGTGCGTCGTCTGCGTCCCCAATCATCTGCACATTTCCAGCACAATCCATAACGGAAGCAAGAAACTCCATCAAATGTTCCAGGCACTGCCAGAAAGCTGGGTTGAACTCGACCCCGTTTGCGCGGCCAATCAGACCGCACAACACCATCATGTCCATGACCTCGTATTGGTAATAAACAGCCTGCTCGCGGTTCACACCATCGGGGCCGTTCTGGCGTAGCGCCTCGGTTTCAAAGCCTTGAACAGCTGTTCGTTTCCAGTTAGCACTTTCAGACCACATTGGCCAGGTCAGCGTACCCACCATCAATCCCATGTACTCACCCAGTAAATGGTTGTTGGCCGATGAATAACGTGAAAAATGCCCGGCGATAAAGTGACAGTGTTGAAATACAAAACGGAGCCAACGGTTTCTAAATTCTGCACCATCTATGCCGCTAAAGAGAGGTGACTTATCCCCGCCCAGCAAATGCCAGGCAAAAGACCAGTTCACCAAGCGAACCGAAAGCTCCAGCGAACTAACCCAATTCACTCCCATGGGATATGGACACTGCTCAAACCATGAATCCAGTAGTGTTTTGCAACCCTCCAAGTACTTTAGCTCACCGGTTAATTGCCAAGACTGGGCAAGCGTGACTAACTCTAAGTGGCGGTTAGGCTCCCACAAATACTTGATGTCGCCAACAATACGCTCGTCACGATAGTTCAAGGTCTTACCAAAATCCAAAGGAACCACCGTTCTGGTTTTTGGGTCCTGGTTCCAGTTGGGTGGAAAACCCAGTGCCGCATTACGCATGGCAAACACATCAAAGCGGCCAGCCAAAATTCGGTCGGCTGCTGCGCGATACACGTCAACATTCAAGTCGATGGGAAACTCTTTACTCCAAGCATTGCCACATGGGCCTACCGGGTCACCAATGAGGGTTCGCCTAAAGATAAATTTCTCTACTGTCGCTTGTGCTGCTTGGCCAAAGCGATAGACCAGCTCACTGCCGTCCATCGCCTTCAGGCGCACAAGTTTCCAAATTAAATTGCTAAACATACTGACGATGCCATATCTCAAGATTGAGTAGTGACCAAAGCAGCTTTTCATGGTTTTGCTGCCCATTCACGTGTTCCGCCAACAACCTCTCCAAAACGTCACGGTGAAAATACTCACGGGTTTTTGAGTCGTTTCCTAGCAAATGCTCGCGGAGGTAGTCTT
>CAIYNH010000695.1 GCA_903927495.1 uncultured beta proteobacterium | reverse complement strand
GTCAAAAGATCTACAAACTGCGTGAGGCATTGCGGCAATTGTCAGAAACCTATGACCGGATCTACATTGACACTGCGCCGGCACTTAACTTCTTCACTCGGGCCGCCTTGATTGGTGCCACGGGTTGCCTGATTCCGTTTGACTGCGACAGTTTTTCACGTCAGGCGCTCTACGCCCTGCTGGAGAACGTCCAGGAAATCCGTGCTGACCATAACCCTGCCCTGCGCGTCGATGGCATTGTGGTCAACCAGTTTCAGGCCCGTGCCAACTTGCCCCAGCGCATGGTGGCTGAACTCATTGAAGAGGGATTACCAGTGCTGCAACCTTATTTACCATCATCAGTCAAGATTCGCGAGTCCCATGAGCAGTCGCTGCCGATGATCTATTTGGAACCAAACCACAAGATCACGCTGGCCATGGTGGAACTTCATGATGGACTGAGAGAATCACCTTCCAGAGCTATTGCGTAAAGCGTTACACGCTTCTATTTAGATAGCATTATGGGGCAGAATAGTCATTCCTGGGAGAGGCATATCAGCTCCATGCATCCATCAGTGCCCCGCCCTGCTCAATCAAAAAGTCTTTAAAAGCGATAGCTGCTGGCGAGAGCTTTTTACTGGCAAGGTGAGTCACGTACCAGTGGTTGATTTGCGGCAAACCCTGCACATCCACCATCGCCAAATGTCCGCTGGCGAGTTCATGACGAACCGTACGCAGTGACAAGAAGCTTAAACCCATGCCGGCCATCACGGCTTGTTTAATGGTCTCGTTGCTGGGCATCGCCATGACTATTTGCAACGGCGTTTTATTTTCCTCAAACAAGCGCTGCATAGCCGCCCGGGTGCCAGAACCTTCCTCTCGCACCACAAATTTATGTTCTGCCAAGGCTGAAAACATCAGACTCTTACGCCTGACCAGAGGATGATCGGGCGCAGCGACGATGGCCAACGGGTTGGTGGCAAAAGGCGTAGCTTGGCATTCCAGGTGACTCGGCGAGCGCCCCATCACCACCAGGTCGGCTTCACTACGGGCCAGCAAACCCAACACGTTCTCCCGGTTGTCAATACTGAGTTGCACGTGAATACCGGTATGGAGCTTGTTGAAACGAACCAGCAACATTGGAATGAAGTACTTCGCAGTACTCACTACCGCCAACTCTATTCGGCCTTGTTTCAATCCAACGTGCTCCGCCATCTGTGCTTCAAGGTCTTTGAACTGGGCCATGGCAGCGGTGGCATGGCCCATAAAAACTTCGCCTGCATAGGTCAACTGGATGTTGCGCCCGGCCGGTTCAATCAGTGCCAGACCAAAGGCATCCTCCAGTTGACGAATTTGCATGGAAACCGCTGGCTGGGTCACAAACAGGCGTTCAGCAGCTTTTGAGACCGAGCGCTGACGCGCCACTTCAAGAAAGGTTTGAATCTGTTTGAATGTGTAGGGACGCATAAATAAGTTTGTTCTGATGATTTTTCAATAAAACGTGATTAGAGTTTATGAGTCAAGACGATTAAAGTAAATCCATGTCGCAAAAATGTCTTTTTATTTAACCATCAGTGAACCAGAGCCGCCCTCCTCCATGTCCATACCCATGTCATCGACAGCTGCCAGACTTCAAGCGTTGATCTTTGATGTTGATGGTACGCTGGCCGACACCGAAGATGTCCATCTGGCAGCATTCAATCATGCGTTTGCCATGGCGGGCCTGGATTGGACTTGGGACGAGAAACGCTACACCACACTGCTTCAGATTTCAGGTGGCAAAGAGAGGATCCTGCACTATTGGAAGCAGGTTAATCCTGACATCAAATCAATCGACGGACAGGGCTTGCAAGACAAAATTGCTCATATTCACGATCTCAAGACTGCTGCCTATGAAAACGCCGTGAGTAGCGGCTCTGTGAGTTTGCGCCCGGGAATCCTGAAAGTGATGGATCAGGCACTCAAGGCTGGCATGCAACTGGCTATTGCCTGCACCACATCGCCCGTGAACATCGCCGGGTTGTTGCGCCATGCTCTGGGTTCAGATTGGCGCTTGAACTTTAGCGCCATAGTGGATGCTTCGATCATTTCTTTGAAGAAACCGCACCCACTGGTGTATTTGAAAATGCTAGACACCTTGCAAGTGCCTGCCTGCAATTGCCTGGCCTTTGAAGACTCTAGCAACGGACTGCACTCGGCCAGAGCAGCAGGTTTGGCGACCATCATTACCCCTAACAGATTTACCGCACAGCACGACTTCACGGGGGCGCTGCGGGTGGTGCCTGACCTGAGTCAGGTGACTTTATTACAAATGCAGCAATGGCTCGAGCAGCGCGCCTCAATTAGCTGCAGGCCCAAATTGCAGTAGGCTTCCTATTTTTAAAACTCCCAAAGAAAGACCATCCATGAGCACATCCCCCATCCTGCGACTCGCTCCCAGCATTCTGTCGGCTGATTTTTCCCGATTAGGCGAAGAGGTGCGCGCCATCGAAGCAGCCGGCTGCGATCTGGTGCACTTTGATGT
>CAIYNH010000694.1 GCA_903927495.1 uncultured beta proteobacterium | reverse complement strand
GGCAAAACCGTCTCGCTCTATACCTGCCTGAACCTGCTGAATAAACCCGGCGTGAACATTGCCACCGCTGAAGACCCTTGTGAAATCAATTTGCCTGGTGTCAACCAGGTGAACGTTAACGACAAGGCTGGTTTGACCTTTGCCGTGGCGCTGAAATCGTTTCTTCGACAGGATCCCGACATCATCATGGTTGGGGAAATTCGTGACCTTGAAACAGCAGATATTGCCATCAAAGCCGCACAGACCGGGCATTTGGTGCTATCAACATTGCACACCAACGACGCACCCACCACCCTGACACGGATGCGCAACATGGGTATTGCGCCGTTCAACATAGCCTCCAGTGTGATCCTGATTACAGCCCAACGACTGGCGCGGCGTCTTTGTCCCCACTGCAAAACCGTGCTAGAACTTCCGGTTAAAGCGCTGCTTGATGCGGGTTACAAACGTGAAGAGTTAGACGGCACCTGGAAACCTTACCATCCGGTCGGTTGCAACGCTTGTAACAACGGCTATAAAGGTCGAGTCGGACTCTACCAGGTGATGCCCATCAGCGAAGAGATTCAGCGCATCATTCTGCGCGACGGCAGTGCGCTGGAGATTGCAGAGCAGGCTAAACGAGAAGGTGTTCGCAGTTTGCGTGATGCGGGCTTGTACAAGGTAAAAATGGGCCTGACCTCGCTGGAAGAGGTGCTGGCTGTCAGCAACGAATAGTTTGCAAGCAAGCAACGAATTAACCAACCAATCAAGGCGTTATGGCAACTGACAAATCAAAACCCACCAAGGAATTTGTCTTTGAGTGGGAGGGCAAAGACCGCAACGGAAAACAGGTACGTGGTGAAATCCGCGCTGGTGGCGAAAACCAGGTGCAAGCCGCGTTGCGTCGGCAGGGTGTCATGCCCACCAAAATCAAAAAACGTCGCATGAGTTCGGGCAAGTCCATCAAGCCCAAAGACATGGCGATCTTCACCCGTCAGTTGGCGACCATGATGAAGGCGGGTGTTCCATTGCTGCAGGCCTTTGACATTGTTGGGCGCGGCAACCCAAACCCTAGCGTTACACGCCTGCTCAATGACATCCGCACCGATGTCGAGACTGGCACCTCGCTGAGTACCGCATTTCGCAAGTACCCGCTGTACTTCGATAATCTGTACTGCAATTTGGTGGAGGCTGGCGAAGCCGCTGGTATTTTGGATCAGTTGCTGGATCGACTGGCGGTTTATATGGAAAAGACCGAGGCCATGAAGTCCAAGATCAAATCAGCACTGATGTACCCGATTTCGGTCTTGATCGTGGCGTTTGTGGTGACTGCGGTGATCATGATTTTTGTGGTGCCAGCGTTTAAAGAGGTGTTTGCCAACTTTGGAGCCGACTTGCCTGGGCCGACTCTGGCGGTGATTGCCATCAGCGAAATCTTCGTCAAGTGGTGGTGGCTGATTTTTGGTGGTCTGGGTGGAGGTGTTTACTTCTTCATGCAGGCTTGGCAACGCAATGAAAAGGTGCAGCATGTGATGGACCGTGTGCTGTTAAAAATGCCGATTTTTGGCATTTTGGTTGACAAATCATGCATTGCGAGATGGACCCGAACATTGTCTACCATGTTTGCTGCCGGAGTCCCTTTGGTCGAAGCACTTGACTCGGTGGGTGGGGCAGCCGGCAATTCGGTGTATGAATTGGCGACCATCAAAATTCAACAAGAGGTGTCGACTGGTACGGCGCTCACAGCCGCCATGACCAACGTTAATTTATTTCCGTCAATGGTGTTGCAAATGTGCGCTATTGGCGAAGAATCCGGCTCCATCGACCATATGCTTGGCAAGGCGGCTG
>CAIYNH010000693.1 GCA_903927495.1 uncultured beta proteobacterium | reverse complement strand
TCCAACCCTTGTTTTCTTCCCCGATTAGGTTATTCAGTGGCACTTTGACGTTGTCAAAAAACACTTCATTAACCTCCGCTTCACCGTCGAGCATCACGATCGGGCGCACCGTGACACCGGGAGAAGCCATGTCGATCAATAAAAAACTGATGCCGGTTTGAGGCTTTCCTTCAGTGCTGGTGCGCACTAGGCAAAAAATCCATTCGCCATATTGGCCCAAAGTGGTCCAGGTCTTTTGGCCGTTGACCAGGTAATGGTCATCGCACAGTTCCGCACGGGTTTTAACGGATGCCAGATCTGAGCCTGAACCTGGTTCGCTATAGCCCTGACTCCACCACACGGCACCACTGGCGATGTCGGGTAAAAACCTTTGCTGCTGCTCTGGTGTGCCAAATGCCATGATCACAGGAGCCACCATCACCGGGCCAAACGGCACCACGCGCGGTGCACCTGCCAGAGCGCACTCTTCTTCAAACAAGTGTTTTTGGATGGCATTCCAACCGGGACCACCAAATTGTGTACTCCAAGCGTGCCCCAGCCAGCCCTTTGCGCCCAGAATTTTGGCCCAACGCTGATGGTCATTACGCGTCAGACGCAGAGCGTTGTGCACCTTGTGGGCGATATCTTCAGGCAAGTTTGAACGCACCCACGAGCGCACGTCCATTCGAAATTGCTCTTCTTCGGGTGTAAAAGCCAAGTCCATGAATAAGTCTCCAGTAATAGTGCGCTACTTTGTGGCCAATTGGGTTCTGTTTTTAGCATGCTTGCCGGATCAAACCTGTCCGGGGGGCGACACGCCCAATTCAGCACAGAGTTTTAGCACGACCTCACGCAACTGCGCCACTTCCGCTTCTAATTGCTCGAGACGTACCAGTGTGCCAGTCGCACCTTCCGCAGAGCGCCCTCCGGCTCCAAGATTTAACTGTGTCTCATCTATGGGGCCGCACAACAAGTGCGCCCAGCGCTGCTCGCGTGCCCCAGGTGCGCGAGTCAACTTTACAACCAGTGTGCCGCCCTTCTCATCAGTGCGGTTCTGTAACTCTTCCAGAAAGCCTTCTACAGATGAAATATCGGCAAATTTGTACCAGCGCTCGGTGTTGAGGCGCAGTTCTGCAACGGTTTGTGGGCCACGCAGCATCAAGACACCCAGTAGCACGGCCGACTGTTCAGGCACGCCAATGCCGCGCTGTGTGTTGTGTTCAAAACGCGTGACGCGGGATCCGCTGTTTTCACGCACCAAATTTCTCGATTTGAGAGAACTGAGCGCATTGGCAACGTCCGCTTCACTAAGTTCCATCAGGGGATCGCGGCTGCTTTTTTGATTACATCCCAGAACCAGTGAGTTGAGCGACAGCGGGTAGCTATCTGGAACAGTTCGGGCTTTCTCCATCAAGGTGCCAAGCACGCGGGCTTCAACGGGGGTTAGCAAAAGGTGGTTTGAAGTGGTCAAGGTCATAATTCGGTCAGATATGAAAAACATTGTTATTTTGATCTCTGGCGGCGGCTCCAATATGGTGGCCATCGTCAAGAGAGCGCAACGCGAAGCTTGGTCAGACAAGTTTGGAGCCCGAGTGGCTGCGGTCATCGGCAACAAGGCAGATGCGAAAGGGCTCCAATTTGCTCGCGATCATGGCATTGTCACCGAGGTGCTGGATCACCGATCATTTACTAGCCGAGAGGCATTTGATGATGCCCTGGCGCAAGTGATTGACCGCTACGAGAACCTTTCGCATCCGGTACTCGTCGTTTTAGCCGGCTTCATGCGTATTCTGTCGCCAG
The DNA here is from genome assembly GCA_903927495.1 of uncultured beta proteobacterium. Taxonomy (GTDB): domain Bacteria; phylum Pseudomonadota; class Gammaproteobacteria; order Burkholderiales; family Burkholderiaceae_C; genus Rhodoferax. Next base: position 460 of record CAIYNH010000693.1, on the reverse strand, counting down.
GTTTTGTAAATCGTTACGGCGGACGACTGTTGAACATTCACCCTTCGTTACTTCCCGCCTTTGCTGGGTTGCACACGCATCAACGTGCGATAGATGCCGGCTGCAAGGTGGCTGGTGCCACGGTGCACCTGGTCACCGCCGAACTTGATCATGGCCCGATCCTGGCGCAAGCTGTAGTGCCGATCCTCCAAGGTGATACCCCTGAGACCCTGGCAGCGCGGGTGCTGACACAAGAGCACCTTATTTACCCTAGTGCAATTGCAGACTACTTGCGAGGTGAATTGCGCCGTTCTTGACTTTTTAACTGAAACTTCGGCAATATTGGTTGAGAGACGAAGTCCATTTTCTCATTGAATGTAAAACGATCATGTTATCTGTCCGAAGTTGTGAATGCAGCTAAAAAGTGGTCGCCTTAGCCATTACAATCGAACCCGTCGGGGCGTAGCGCAGCCTGGTAGCG
>CAIYNH010000692.1 GCA_903927495.1 uncultured beta proteobacterium | reverse complement strand
GCCATGGTGTGGGTCCAACATACGTCGAACCTCTTTTTCATCAACGCCGAGGCGTTTGGCTAACTGCACTTTGGTAATGCCAGCCTCACTCATTGCAACATAGAGTGCAGCCTTGGCTCCCGTTTCGGCCGGAGGTGATACCACGCGCTCACCCTTGCGAGCCTTGCTGGGAACCGGAAAGGGGAGGCCACCTTGCATGTATGCTGCAAAAACCTCGTCCATCGCGTCGGTTGCCTCCGAGATAGCGTGTGCCAAGTCATCACCCTGCGTAATAAGTTGGGGAAGGTCGCGGCACGACACAACGAAGCCGCCTTCTGGCGACAGGGTGAAGCTCACAGCAAACTCAAGTCGTTCCATATTGACCCCCTCAAAGATGTCTTCATTTTCGGTCAAAAACGTCCGCTAAACAAGCATTGGGCTGATCTAACTTTCTCGTGTTTAGAGATCTTGGCCGATGTACCATGGCATGGCCATTTCCAGACCCTGCCCAATGCGCTGTGTGGGGGCGTAGCCTAGCAGGCGCTTTGCTTTGCTGATGTCTGCCAGGCTGTGGCGCACGTCGCCCGCACGAAAATCTCGGTAAACAGGCTTTGCGTCCGCCAGCCGCGGGTAAATGGGCACCAGGTTGCTTTGCAATTGTGCATAGAGTTCATTGAGCGTGGTGCGGTCACCCACGGCGACGTTGTAGACCGTGTTGACCGCCTCTGGGTCAACAGTTGTCGCCGCCAACAGGTTGGCCTGCACCGCGTTGGCGACAAAGCAGAAGTCTCGGCTGGTTTCGCCGTCGCCATTGATGAAGATGGGCTCACCCTTGATCATGCTGGCGATCCACTTGGGGATGACGGCGGCGTAGGCGCCATTGGGGTCCTGGCGCGGACCAAAAACGTTGAAGTACCTTAGACCGATGCTTTGGAAGCCATAGGTTCTGGCAAATACATCGGCATACAGCTCGTTGACGTATTTGGTGACTGCATAGGGGCTGAGGGGCTTGCCGATGAGGTCTTCTACCTTGGGCAGGCCAGGGTGGTCTCCATAGGTGGAACTGCTAGCGGCGTAGACAAAGCGCTGCACTTTGGCATCACGCGCGGCCACCAGCATGTTCAGGAAACCCGTGATGTTGTTGGCGTTGGTGGTGATGGGGTCTTCCACACTGCGGGGCACACTGCCTAGGGCAGCCTGGTGGAGTACAAAGTCGACGCCCTGGCACGCTTGCTGGCAATGCGCCGGGTTGCAAATGTCGCCCTCAATAAACTGAAACCTGGCCCACTGCTCGGCGCTTACCAGTGCCTTCACTTCGTCAAGATTGCGTTGGTAGCCGGTGGAAAAGTTGTCCAAACCCACCAAACGTTGGTCGAGCTTGAGCAACATTTCCAGCAAGTTGCTGCCGATGAAGCCTGCCACGCCGGTAATAAGCCAGGTATTCTGTTGGGCTGACAGTTGGGTTTGGAGGTTTGTGTATGCCGTCATTTCGGACTCGATTGAATGAACGGGTTGTAAATGGTGAGCCCATCCATCTGCAGGCCGTGGTGCATATCTTCGGAGTAGAGTACTTTTGCGCCCGACAATATCCCAGCAGCGACAATATTTGCGTCATAAAACGCAAGCTTGTACCGCTTGGCAAGCGCAATTGCCTTGTCGTGGGTTAGCTGGGTAATTGGCAACACTTCACAACCTGCCTTTAGCACTTCCAGGAGCGCATCAATTTCATCCCAGGGCATTTTTAGCTTGCGCAGACAGACCGATGTGACCTCGTTCAAAACCTGAACACTGATTACTGCACCGGCCTCAACAAGGAACTGGGCACGGTCTGCCTTTACTTCGTCCGCAGACAAAAGATAGAGCACCACGGTGC
>CAIYNH010000691.1 GCA_903927495.1 uncultured beta proteobacterium | reverse complement strand
TTGGCTGGCGGAATGCGGGCAATCTTGGCCACAATGTCCTCAACCTCGGCTTTGGTGATGATTTTCTTGCGTTTGGACACCGGCAATATGCGCTGTGCCGCACCTGCTTCGTCAATTACGTCGATGGCCTTGTCAGGTAAATGCCGGTCGTTGATGTATTTGGCGCTCAGCTCGGCTGCCGCCTGTAGGGCTGCAACGGCGTACTTGACGTTGTGGTGTTCTTCAAAGCGGGACTTCAGCCCCTTCAGAATTTCTACAGTTTCTTCGACCGTAGGCTCCACCACGTCAACCTTTTGGAAACGGCGCGACAGCGCTGCGTCTTTCTCGAAAATACCCCGGTACTCAGTGAACGTGGTGGCACCAATGCACTTGAGTGCACCAGAACCGAGGGCGGGTTTGAGCAGGTTTGATGCGTCCAGTGTGCCGCCAGAGGCTGCACCCGCGCCGATCAGTGTGTGGATTTCATCGATGAACAAAATGGTGTTCGGCTTGTCTTTGAGCGACTTTAAAACACCCTTGAGGCGTTGTTCAAAATCGCCCCGGTACTTGGTACCAGCAAGCAAGGCACCCATGTCCAAGGAGTAAACGACAGACTCTGCCAGAATTTCTGGTACCGCCTTTTCCGTGATGCGCCAAGCCAGACCTTCGGCTATGGCCGTTTTGCCAACGCCTGCCTCACCGACCAGCAGCGGGTTGTTTTTACGCCGCCGGCACAAAATCTGGATAACCCGCTCGACTTCGTACTCACGCCCGATCAACGGGTCAATCTTGCCGTCTTTGGCGAGTTGATTCAGATTTTGGGTGTAAAGATCAAGCGGTGAAGATTTTTCATTTTTTTCTGAAGCCGCATCTTCCGACTCGGCCGCACTTTCGCCAGATTTGACCGGCTCCGGTGGTTCACTCTTTTTAATGCCATGCGCAATAAAGTTCACCACATCAAGCCGTGTGACACCTTGCTGGTGCAGGTAATACACGGCGTGCGAGTCTTTCTCGCCAAAAATGGCCACCAGCACATTGGCACCGGTGACTTCTTTTTTGCCATTTCCGGTGGATTGCACATGCATGATGGCGCGCTGGATCACACGTTGAAATCCCAGAGTGGGTTGGGTATCGACATCGTCTGATCCCGCCACCTGAGGAGTGTTGTCCTTGATAAACGTGACCAGCGACTTGCGCAGGTCATCAGGATTGGCTGAGCAGGCCCGCAGCACCTCTGAGGCGCTGGGATTGTCCAGCAATGCCAGCAATAAATGTTCTACGGTGATGAATTCATGGCGCTGTTGGCGCGCTTCGACAAAAGCCATATGAAGGCTGACTTCCAGTTCTTGGGCAATCATGGGATTCCTTATGAATAGCTTTGTTTCAAGTGTTAACTGTAATCTGATTTGAATGCCAATTCAGATATGCAGGTTTTGCGGGGCAGTTCGCTTGCGTTATTCGTCAGCGAATCATCTGGGTGCCTTTGCTCAGGATTCAATGGGTTCAAAGATACATTTGAGGGGATGACCGGCTTTGTTGGCGGCATCTAGGACCTGATCCACCTTGGTGGCGGCGACATCACGCGTGTACACCCCGCAAATGCCTTTGCCGTCCAAGTGAATCTTGAGCATGATCATGGTAGAGGTTTCAAGGTCTTTGCCAAAAAACTCCTGCAGCACGATAACCACGAATTCCATGGGGGTATAGTCGTCATTAAGCATGACCACCTGATACATGTGGGGCGGCAAGGTTTTCTGGGTTCGACGCTCCAGCAGCACAGTACCTCCGGTATCACTATCGGGCTTCTGGATCGGTTGGATCGGAACGATTTTCGGAATTTTTGTAGCCATCAGATCATTCTATCGGGGTCACGAACATGGTTTTTGGCAGGGACAAATCAAAGCTCAATCAGTGTGGAGTCAAGTCACAAGCTTGAACAACCCCGTGTTGCGCAGTAACACATACAGTGCCGTGCCCGTCAAAATGCTCAGCAGCGCGTGCCTGCGCCACCATTGCAAGACGATAACGATCAGCACTGCCGCCAATTCTGCCCATGGGCCAGACGGGTTTTGGCGTGCGCTGCCGACCAGCGTGTGCAACAGCAGCAGCGTCATGATGGCCAGCGGCAAAAAACGCCCGAGTTGCTGCACCAGTCGGTGACTCTGCAAGAATCGCGCTGCCAAAAATGGCAGAGCCCGCAGGCCAAACGTGATTGCGGCCATGGCCGCCATGACACTCAACGCGTAACTTGTGTCAATCATGGCTGGGTTTCCTTGGTTAGAGATGTCGGCCAAAACAGACCCGCCAGCACGCTCAGGCCGATGGCGCTTAGCAGGGCCTGCTGTGGCACAAAAGTTTGCGCCGTGGCGTAGCTCAGAAGCGCGACCCACAGCGGCGCGCTGGATGCTGCGCTGCGCCACTGCTCCACCGCCAGCACAGCGAATAACGCGGCCAATGCAAAGTCCAGCCCCATCAGCGGTACTTGCGCTTGGGTGCCAATCACGGCTCCAAGCAGGGTGCCCAGTACCCACCAACCCTGGTTAAGCAATGCCACGACCACCATTTGAATGGTGCTGGTGCCCGCTGGCAAGGTGGTCAGCACCGAATAGGTTTCGTCCGTCAAGCCAAATACCAGGTACCAGCGCGCCCAAGGCTGCGTTGGCAATTTGTGCAGCAGTGACAAGCCGTAAAACACATGGCGCAGGTTAACCACCATGGTTGCCAGGGCAATCGATGCAATGGGCAAACCGCTGGCCAGCATCGGTACCATCATGAACTGCGCCGCACCTGCAAAAACGAAGATGCTGGCCAGTACCGCCAGCCACCATGAGGCACCTGCCTGAACAAATAAAAAGCCAAACACCATGCCCAAAGGTACGTAGCCCATGGCCACGGGGATGGAGAGGGTCAGGACGGAAATTTGCGGTAACTGGGACGGTGGCGATTTGGCGCAAGGGGCTGGCATTGGAAAGGGCGTAGGTTGATGACCGCAGTCAATGCAAAGATTGTGACATCTTGTGCCAAAGCGCAGATCGTGCGCGTGATAATCAGAAAAACTACTGGAGACCCTGATGTCCAAGACCCCAAAAATTGCTGTTTTACTCTCAGGCTGCGGCTATCTGGATGGTGCCGAAATACGGGAGGCTGTGCTCACGCTGCTGGCGCTGGATCAGCATGGCGCTGATTTTCAATGCATTGCGCCCAACGTGACCCAGTTCCACGTTGTCAACCACGTGACCGGTGAGCCGGTGGCAGGAACACAGCGCAACATACTAGAAGAGTCCAGCCGCATTTCGCGACTCGGCAAGTGCCTGGACCTGGCGCATGCTCAGGTACAAGACTACGACGGGCTGGTGATGCCGGGTGGCTTTGGTGTGGCAAAAAACCACTGTACGTTCGCCTTCAAAGGCGCGCAAGCCGAGGTGCGGGCGGACGTGGCGGCCTTCGTGAGTGGTTTTTTTGAAGCCAAAAAGCCGGTGGGTGCCATTTGCATTGCTCCGGCGCTTGTGGCATTGGCGATGCACCAAACCCAGCAAAGCGTGGCGCTGACTCTGGGCAATGACACCGCTTGTGCGCAAGCCATGGAAGAACTCGGGCAACAGCACCAGAACACGCCCGACTCGCGTGAAATTGTCATCGACGAAGCCCACAAGCTCATCACTACACCGGCCTATATGTTTGACGATGCCCGCTTGAGTGATGTGTTTGTTGGCATTGAACGCTGTGTGACGGAAGTCCTCAAGCGCGTGTCATGAAAAACATTTGCGTTTATTGCGGCTCCAGTCCTGGCCGACTGGAAGCTTATGCCGATGGCGCGCGTGACCTTGCCCAAGCGCTTGTGGCGCGAGACTTGGGTTTGGTTTATGGCGGAGCAAGCATTGGGCTCATGGGGCTGGTTGCCGATGCCGTTTTGCGACTCGGTGGTCGGGTTGTCGGCGTGATACCGCAGGCCCTGGCGCGAAAGGAAGTCGCTCACAAGAGCCTGACCGAACTCCATATCACCCAATCCATGCATGAGCGCAAAACCCTGATGGCCGAACTCTCTGACGGGTTCATTGCCATGCCGGGCGGGATTGGGACATTTGAGGAAATTTTTGAAATTTGGACCTGGGCCCAACTTGGTATTCATGCTAAACCCTGCGGCTTATTGAACGTAGCGGGGTATTTTGATGCGTTAACGGGCTTTTTGGATCATGCAGCACAAGAGCAGTTCCTTAAGCCGCAGTGCCGATCCCTGTTGATCGTAGAGTCTGAACCCTGTGCCCTGCTGGATCGCTTTGCCAGCTATGCCCCTGCGGCCGTGCAGAAGTGGTTGGAAAAGTCAGAATCCTGAAAGTGTAGCGGTGTCAGGGTGATTTGCCACCCGGCTTTTGCCCCAGCTTGCGGTACAGCGTGGCGCGGCTGATGCCCAAAACCTGCGCTGCCTGGCCCACCTTGCCGCGGGCCTCATCGACCGCTTTACGAATCATGACGGCTTCAACCTCGCGTAAATGTAAGGCGGGTGCCAGCGTCGAGCGGGTTTGCGAGTGGTGCATTTCCTGGCTCCGCAGGATCGCCTGAGCACCCAGACGAAGGCCACTCCAGAGCGGGAGTTCAAGCAGTGGGTCGGAGCGTTTCGCGGCATCAAACAAATGCTCGAACGGCAGGCCAAACATCTCACTGACATGCACTGGGGTCAAGCCATGGCCATTCATGCCAGGAACCATTTGGCGTGTCACCTGATTGGCTCCCGTGACCCAGCCATCGGCATCCAGGCACAAGATGCCGTCTGCGTCACTGCCGATGGGGTTACCCGGCCAGTTCAGCCGAAGCATCAGGGCGTGTGGTTGTGCCGTGACCATTGCATTTTCGATTTTGCTGGCCGATTGGCGCACCAGGTGTTTCAGTTCTGGTCGCTCCTGTGCATCAATTCCGGTCACGTCGAGCATGCCCACGCACGCACCATCAGGCCCAAACAGGGGCGCACCGGCACAGCTATAGACCGAGGTGGTTTCAAAAAAATGCTCACCACGGTGAAGCCAGACTGGTTGCAACTCTGCCAGTGCGGTGCCAATGGCCGTGGTGCCAATGCTGCGTTCGGAAAGGTCTGCACCAATGCGGGTGATCAGGTGGGCGCGTGGGTCAGAGTGGTCGATCGCACCACTGGCGTCTACCACCACGCCCTGCGCGTTGGTCAGGATGGCAAAGTAGCGGGTGTTGACAATGGCCCGGGCCAGGCTTTCTAGCACGGGCTTGGCAGATTGCACCAGTTGTTGGCTGGCATCTTGCGCTTGATGAGACAGGGTGGGCAGCACCTGTTCAAAAACAACCGGGTTTTGGGGGCGTAAACCCATACTCAGGCAACGCTGCCAGGAGCGCAGCACCGAAGCATCGACCCAAGTTTCGGCCGGAGCTGCAGCATCGTGCATGATGCGCTTACGTGCCAGTTCAATCGCGTTCAGGCGGGCAGGGGGCGGATTCACGAGCGACATGGTGGGGTTGGTTAGGGAGTCGGATGGTAAGGCTGACTCTAGCTCATTTCTTCTTCCATGGCTTTGCTGATTTGTTTCTGAGCGTTGCATGAATGAGGTTCTTTGTCTCATTTTGAGAATATCTGACTTCAAACTTTGTTCCACTAGGGTTAGTCCTAGGTTAAATGGCGCGTCAAACTCTAACAATCGCTATGCAGTTGATTTCATAAGAATGGCACTGCATAAGTGCTGTTTAATTTAGTTTTATTTACCCACAGGAGACCCCCACATGCAAAAGGTGTTGCACATCAACGCAGACAAGTGCACCGGCTGTCTGCAGTGCGAAATGGCCTGTTCTTTCGAGAACTACGGCACCTTCGCCACAGCCAAATCCCGCATCAAGGTATTTAACTTTCACCACACCGGTAAAAAAGTGCCTTACACCTGCACCCAGTGCGACGAAGCCTGGTGCCTGCACGCGTGCCCGGTAGAGGCCATCACGCTGGACAAGGCCACAGGTGCCAAGGTGGTCAACGAATCGACTTGTGTGGGTTGCAAGGTGTGCACCATTGCTTGCCCATTCGGCACGATCAACTACGTACAGGAAACCGGCAAGGTGCAAAAGTGCGATCTGTGCGGCGGCGACCCGGCTTGTGCCGATGCTTGCCCCACCGGTGCCATCACCTTCATTGATGCCAATTGGACGGGCCTGGGCAAGATGGAACAGTGGGCTGACAAGCTCGGTAATCAACCTTCAGCAGCATAAGGAGCACACATCATGTCATGGGCTGGAAAAATCCTCCGCGTTAATCTGACTGCTGGTACGGTCAAGTCTGAACCCCTCAATATGCAATGGGCGCAAGCCTACATTGGCTCGCGCGGCCTGGGTACCAAGTACCTGGTCGAAGAAGTTGATGCCACTGTGGACCCGCTGTCGCCAGACAACAAAATCATTTGGGCCACCGGCCCGCTGACTGGCACCATGGCCTCCACCGGAGGCCGCTACACCGTCATTACCAAAGGTCCGTTGACAGGCGCAATTGCCTGCTCCAACTCGGGCGGATATTGGGGTGCCGAATTTAAAATGGCCGGCTGGGACATGGTCATTTTTGAAGGCAAGTCTGAGCAGCCGGTTTATCTTTACGTCAATGATGACGTGGCCGAACTGCGCTGTGCCGCTCACCTGTGGGGCAAGAGTGTCTGGGAAACCGAAGGCATCATCAAAAAGAGCCTGCAAGACCCGCTGACCCGCGTGTCTTCCATCGGCAAAGCCGGAGAAAACGGTGTTTTATTTGCCGCTGTTGTGAACGATTTGCACCGTGCCGCCGGACGCTCGGGTGTGGGCGCTGTCATGGGCAGCAAAAATCTCAAGGCAATTGCAGTGCGTGGCACCAAAGGCGTTGGCAACATCCGTGACCCGAAGGCATTCATGACCGCCGTCAAGGCGGCCAAGAAGGTGCTGGCTGACAACGGTGTCACCGGCACTGGTTTGCCTGCCAGGGGCACCCAGGTGCTGATGAGTGTGATCAACGAAGTCGGTGGCTTGCCAACCCGCAACCACCAGGACAACCAGTTCGAGGGTGCTAAGGACATTGGTGCAGAGGCCATGGCCACCCCGCGCAAGACAGATGGCAAGAAGCACTTGGTGACGAATCAGGCCTGCTTTGGTTGCACCATTGCCTGCGGACGCATCAGCAAGATGGACGAAGGGCACTTCACCATCGAAAACAAGCCGCAATACCGTGGTGCCAACGGTGGCCTGGAATACGAAGCGGCCTGGGCGCTGGGCGCTGCCAACGGTGTGAACGACCTGGAATGCCTGCAGTACGCGAACCTGCTGTGCAACGAAGAAGGTATTGACCCCATCAGCTTTGGGGCCACGGTGGGTGCTGTCATGGAACTGTATGGCATGGGCGTGTTGACGAAAGAGCAAATTGGCATTGAAGCGCCGTTTGGCTCAGCACAGGCGTTGGCCTTTTTGGCTGAAGAAACTATCAACGGACGTGGCTTTGGTGTCGAGATTGGCCAGGGCTCGAAACGCCTGACGGCCAAATATGGTCACCCGGAACTTAGCATGTCAAGCAAAGGCCAGGAGTTTCCGGCCTACGACGGGCGCGCTATTCAGGGCATTGGTTTGGCTTACGCCACCAGTAACCGTGGCGGTTGCCATTTGCGCGGCTACACCATTGCGTCGGAAATTCTTGGCATTCCGATCAAGACCGATCCGCTGGAGTCCGTTGGCAAACCCGATCTGGTCAAAGCCTTTCAGGACGCAACGGCAGCATTTGACTCATCAGGTTTGTGTATCTTCACGACCTTTGCCTGGGGCCTGCAAGACCTGTCACCGCAAATGCAAGGTGCTTGTGGCGAGCAATACACCATTGAAGAACTGGCCTTGATTGGCGAGCGCATCTGGAACATGGAGCGCGAGTTCAACAACCGGGCTGGCTTTACGTCAAAAGACGACAGCCTGCCGGCGCGCCTGACCAGCGTCGAGGGTGCTTGCAAAACGGGTCCAGCCAAAGGCAAGTTCAATGAGTTGGCAACCATGTTGCCGCTGTACTATCAGGCCCGTGGTTGGGATGCTGATGGTCGCCCGACCGCTGAAACCCGTGAGCGTTTGAGTCTCTAGCGTTTTGCGCTCAGGTACAGCGCAGGTTTTTTTGGGGTCGGATCACTTTTGAGTGCGAAGCCAGAGTTGCGTGCTCAGACCCCAATTAACCAGACCCAAGCTAACAAGCTGAAAATATATAAGCGGCTACCCAGCCGCTTTTTTCTGGAGAAATCACTATGTCCCACCACGTCATCCTAGGTGCCGGTCCAGCCGGTGTCATTGCTGCAGAGACCATTCGCAAACATGCGCCACAAGACCAAATCACCATCATCGGTGACGAGTCCGAACCGTCTTACTCGCGCATGGCCATTCCCTATCTGCTGATGGGCAACATCGACGAGGCTGGCACTTATCTGCGCAAGAGCCCCACGCATTTTCAAGATTTAAATATAAATGTCCGTGTAGCGCATGTGCAGAAAGTGCAAGCTGCTACTAAAACAGTAGTACTTGATGGTGGTGAAAGCATTCATTTTGAGACCTTGCTGGTGGCTACTGGCTCACGCCCCGTAACGCCACCCATCCCAGGCATCAAGTCTGATGGTGTGCACAGATGCTGGACCCTGGCCGATGCCCGTGCCATTGCTGCTCTCGCAAAACCTGGTGCACGCGTGCTGCAACTCGGTGCTGGTTTTATTGGTTGCATCATCATGGAGGCGCTGGCCGCCCGTGGTGTGCAGTTGAGCGTGGTTGAAATGGGTGACCGCATGGTGCCACGCATGATGGGGCCGACCGCTGGCGGCATGATCCGCGACTGGTGTGAGGCGAAAGGGGTTGAGGTTTTTACCAGCACCCGTGTCGAATCCATCACGCCGCATGCGCCAGCCGAGCCCACTATGCTCGAAAAAATTGCCAGAACCATAGGCATCGGTTCGCCCAAGGCAGTTCAGCCCGCTTTGAACGTGCGCCTGTCCAATGGCAGCACGGTGCAGGCCGACCTTGTCATCAGTGCCGCCGGTGTGCGTCCCGCCATCGGCTTTATGGAAGACTCTGGCGTGACCTGTCTGCTGGGTGTGCTGACCGATGATCACATGCAAACCAATGTGGCGGGCATCTATGCCGCCGGTGACTGTGCCGAAGCCTTCGACAAGGTTTCAGGCAAGATGATTGTTAGCGCCATTCAGCCTAACGCTGCCGAGCAAGCGCGCATTGCTGGCATGAATATGGTCGCTTTTGCTCGTGGACAAGCTGCCAAAGCGAATCTGAAAGGTGTCACGCAAATCAATGTGCTCGATACTCTGGGGCTAATTTCCAGCAGTTTTGGTGACTGGCAAGGTGTTCCAGGAGGTGATCATGTGGAACTGACTGATAAATCAGCTTGGCACCACCTGAGCTTGCAGTTCAAGGGCGATGTGCTGGTGGGGTGCAACAGCGTGGGTTGGACCGAGCATGTGGGAGTGATGCGCGGTTTGGTTGAGGGCCGGATCAAGTTAGGTGCCTGGAAAGAGACCTTGATGCAAGACCCCACTCGACTCATGGAAGCTTACCTGGCGGCTGCGCAAGGGCAGGGCGAGTGGTCAGGTGCCACAGATGTGCGACGCCGATAGACGGTTCGCCCATGAAAATCACGCTGAAGCTGTTTGCCTCGCTGACCGATTACCTGCCGGCAGAATCCAAGTACACCAATATTGTTGAACTCGATATCGAACCAGATGCCAGCATCGGGCAGCTGGTTGATCGATTCCGTTTGCCTGAGAAACTGGTGCACTTGGTACTTGTCAACGGGACTTATATTGCACCAGAGAAGCGAGCATCGCAAACACTGAAGGATGGCGACGTGCTGGCCATCTGGCCGCCGATTGCAGGTGGATAATTAACTTAAAATTGGCATCTGGCGCACGACTGGCGTGCGTTAGGTGCTATCAAAATGCAATCTTTCTATCCCGAGCGATTTGAGCGTGAAATGACCTGCCTGGAGGCCGACTGGTTGCGCTGGTTGCCTGCTGCCGTGGGTGATTTGCACTGGAAACTGCAAGAACAGTCAGCGGGCGTTCGAATTGCTGACGGCGCATTGGGTCTGAAATGGCAGCAGGCTGCGCCCCGAATCATTGGCTTGGCGCGCTTACCGCTGCTTCAGGTTAGCTTTCGTTTCGCTGGTGTCACTGAGCCCGAGCGCCATGCATTCATGAAACGTTTTGATCTCTACATGCAACGTGGTGGTGGTTGATCGCTCGAAACCAATCCTTTAGAAATTTAGTATATAACTCGCTAACGCAATGCCATCATGCATAATGCGCTATCAATTTTGTTTTTTGGCGCAATTCTTTTTCAATGTCGGGTAGGAAGCCACTTGAGCAGGGCCGCTTTCAAGACATCCAGCGCAATCGGTTTGGTCAAAAAGTCGTCCATGCCCACCGCCATGCAGCGCTGGCGGTCTTCCTCGAAGGCATCTGCAGTTTGCGCAATGATCGGCAATCTGGGGCGCAACTGCCCGGCCTCCCATTGCCGGATCTTTTGTGTGGCGGTGTAGCCATCCATCACCGGCATTTGAA
>CAIYNH010000690.1 GCA_903927495.1 uncultured beta proteobacterium | reverse complement strand
GGTCTTTTGTTGTTGAGTATTTGGGGACTTGGCCGTGGCCTTACTGCACCGGTCCACTAATTGGCCAACTGGAATTCCTCCGCAAGCCTGGTTCCTCTATCTCGGGGTAGTGACTGCGGCGCTAGCTCTGCTTTCTTTCAGTTGGGGTGCTGCGCGATTGACACCGATGGCCTTAACGGTGGCGACGCTTGTCGAGCCGCTCACTGCCGTGGTGCTGGCAGCACTCTTTTTGGGTGAGCAGCTCAGCGTTTGGCAATGGGTCGGTGGAGGTCTTTTGTTGTTGAGTATTTGGGGACTTGGCCGTGGCCTTACTGCACCGGTCCACTAGGTTGAACTTATGGCACTCCGTAGCGACCATGTGTTGCAAAAACTGCCTTGAAGCTGGGTTTTGCAGAGGCCGACTCCGTAACTGCGTTCTTCCGCTGCCAGCCTTAAGCGGTTAAACCGCCAGATGGACTACCGATGTGAGTGGCCGATTTCACTTATCGTCGTGAAGTCGGCCCATGTGGTGGTTTGACAAAATGAGCTGACTCAAACTCTCGGCCCACTGGGCGTATCCGCGGGGTCCCGGATGGAAGCCGTCAATAGCTAATTCATCTGAACCGCCACTTTTGAATGGCCAGTGAACAACCCGTATTGGTTGCCCCGCCAGTGACACCGTCAACTTGCGATTCATCTCTAGTGCCCAGCGGCCCATAAACCACCGTAAAGGGTTCGGCAGTGCAGTAAAACCATGCATCGGCGGCACTGCTGTGTGAATAATCTGCCTGGGTTCAAACCGTTCACCAATCGTGGCGGCCAAACGACTTTGCCAACGCAGCCACTGAGTTGGCGAACGCAGGTTGGTTACGTCATTGACACCGATGGACAGCACCACAACGTCAAACTGCTCAATGGGTGAATCATCAAGCAGTTTGAGTAAACCGGGTGAGTCCAGGCCATTAGCTGCAATCAGGCACCACTGAACATTGACGTGCTGGCTTAGCCGATTCACAAGTTGCCCGCTCAGCGCCTCATCCTGCGACGACGCACCGACACCGGCGGCGGCTGAATCTCCGGCAATCAGAATCCGAAGCAAGGGTCCCTGTCCAGCGGTGCCATCTCGCAAGCCCGGTGGCTCTGGCAAACGTGGTGTCACTCGACGGGTGTGCCTTCCTTGCAGCCAAAGCAGGGGCCCGAGCAGTGCCAACCAGAAATAGCGTTCCCAATCACGCATGAAGCTGGAACAGCGTCTCTCGACCGAGTTTGGGTACTTTTCGACTAATTACGTTTTCAAATCCAGCAGAGCACCAGCCATCTTGTCGCTGGTCTTGAATACCGCAAGATTGGCAAGAAACGAGTTCTTCGCCTGCAGTTGCGCAACCACATCGGCTTCCAACGACAAGCCCTCAACGCTTGCTGTGGTCAGAGAAGTGGAAACTCCACCTTCACGCTGTGCGCTCTGTACCACTTCCTGGCGCCGAAAGGCGGCAGTGTTCATGTTGGCAATATTGTGCGCAGACGCGTTCAGAGCCGTTTGAGAGGCATTCATGCCCGAGAGTGCGATAGATGATATTGAGGACACGGAAATCTCAGTTCAGAGTGCAGCATTCGATTGGATGAGATTTGAGCACAAATAAAAATTCCGGTGAGCGGGGCAGGGAAGTGCAGTTGATAAGTGACCATGCTCGGCTAAGGTCTGCAGGCTTGGAAATTCTGATTCACAATTGGATTTCCCTATCTCCACGTTAGAAGTGAAAATCGGAGATTGAACACACGCCACCACTTTGGGAGGCGGTTCGACCTTTACTCGCCCTAAAGCCCTTAAATGCAACCCCAAGACATCATCAATTTTTGGTTTCAGGAACTGAATGACAGGCAACGCTTCGCAAAGGACGAAACGCTGGATGCGGCCATGCGAGAGCGATTTGGGCAAATTCACAAGGCAGCAGTTGCCGGTGAATTGTTCATGTGGCGTGTGACAGCAGAAGGGCGATTGGCAGAAATTGTTGTGCTGGACCAGTTTTCCCGAAATATGTTCAGGGATACGCCTAGTGCTTTTGCGCAGGATACCCAGGCACTCACATTGGCGCAGGAACTTGTCGCCAACGGATACGACCAAAAGTTGCCAATTGAGCAGCGCATCTTCGCCTACATGCCCTACCTTATGCACAGTGAGTCCAATTTGATTCATGAACAGGCTGTGCTCCTTTACTCTCAGCTAGGCATGGAGGGTGCACTTGCCTTTGAACAGCGGCACAAAGTCATCATTGAGAGATTCGGACGATTTCCTCATCGCAATGCCATTCTGGGGCGAGCGACCACCCCACAGGAGCGAGCCTTTTTGGAAACGCTGGGTTCATCGTTTTGACATGCGTGAAACAATCGGCGCATCATGAAATTGTTCCGTCAAAAATGTCTGGTCATTGCTGGGGTCACGTTGTTGAGCATGCAGTGCGCCTTGGACCAACTGCCAAAACGTGACCTGACTGTCGAAGGCAGGTCGAAGAGGTTGCCAGTACGGGCTACACAGTCAGTACAAAATCTAGCGTCCCGCTTCTGTCGCCACAAAGCGCACAGGTTCCCAACGGCGAAAAAGCCACTCTCAGTTTTGGCAAAACCATGACGATGTAATGGGTGCAATCAGTGCAAGCACAGAATGCGTCGCTGGCAGCTTCAGGTGTTGCGGCCAGCAGTAATTCTGGTGGCGTAACATATGCCATCACGACGATGAAATCGGGTTAATCCCTCAAGGTGCATCCAAGTTGGCCTGGTGCCAAAAAAATGGTGACCGTTGAAGTTGAGGTTCAAACCCATACGGTAGATGCCCGAAACGGTTCAGAGTTGCCCAATCAATCCAATAGCGAAGTAATCACCACGGTAAGTGCTCCATTGGGTCAATGGGTCACGATAGCCTCGACAGGTACAGCACAAAATCAACAGCCGGGTGTTTACAGTTCGAGCGCGTTGAGTGATGCCAAGAGATTGCTTCAGATTCGGGTACTGGCACCTTGAGCATGCTTCGAAACTTGAAAGGTTTTTGATAAACCATGCCAATTTTTACCAACCAACAGCATCACAAAACGAGCTCACATGTTGAATAGCCCGGGAGATGTCTCTAGACTGGCCAAGTTAGCCGGGCAATCGGGATTGAGCAAACGTGTGACGGAGGCTATCCTCAAATTGATATCAACTGTTCCGAACTCAAACGAGCATGAGAGCAGCACACCAGAGATTCGGGCACGCTTATTGGCTCGAACCGCTGCTAGGACCAGTGCTGGTATTTCTGGCGGTGTAGCCCTTGTTCCCGGGCCCTTGGGAATACTTAGTCTTTTGCCCGACATCGTAGGCGTATGGAAAGTGCAGGCTCAGATGGTGTCAGACATTGCCGCCACATATGGAAAGACGGCGACGCTGACCAAAGAGCACATGGTGTACTGCCTGTTCAAACACACGGCCTCGCAGTTGTTGCGCGATGTCGTCGTGCGTTCAGGAGAACGGTTTTTGATGCGTCCCGTCAGTTTGCGCATGATGCAAAGTCTGGCAGCAAAAATAAGCATCAAAGTGGGGCAGCGCGCCATTGGTTAAACCGTGGCTAGGTATGCGCCGGTGATTGGCGCTATTGGTGTTGGTGGTTACGCTTACTATGACACCAAAGGGGTTGCCAAAACAGCCATTGAGCTGTTTAGTAAAGAGGTGGTTGATCAGTGTTTCGCTCCATTGGCTGCTGGAGGTCAAGGCGGCACAAGTTTGCAGCTGTCACAACAGTGGTGCTAGCCCCTCAGCCAAGAAATCAAATACGGTGCGAATGCGCAGATTGGTGCGAATCTCGCGGTGCACCGCCAGCCACATGGGTAGCGATGGAATCTTCAATTGACCGGGCAGAACCCGTACTATGTTCGGATCAGTACGCAACATGTAGTCGGCCAAAAAGCCCACACCGAAGCCCGCCTGCACTGCCCGCCACTGCACAATAAAGTCGTCGCTACGAAAGGCAAAGGCCTCACGGGTGATTGGAAATCCAAGCGAATGGAACCCCTGGAGAATGGATGTGTCAGTGTCACTACCAATCAAATCCAGTGTCAATATGTCCGCTGGCTTTTTGACAGGACTTTTGCGCGCCAGATACGCGCGGTGCGCAAAGGCACCCAGCGCTACGTCTCCAATCTTCTTTGCCACCAGTGTGGACTGGTGGGGACGGACCATCCGCACGGCGATGTCGGCCTCACGCCGAAGCAGGTTGCTCACCTGATTGCTCGACACCAGCTCCACCTGAATGTCCGGCAAAGCAAGCCGCATGCGTACAAGCAGAGGCGGCAGCAACTGCACCGCCACCGGAACACTGGCGGTAATGCGCACGGTGCCAGTGGTTTGCGCTTGTGCTCCTGTCAGTGTACGGGTCAGCTCCAATGCACTTGCTTCCATGCCACGCGCTGATTCAGCTAGTTGCAGCGCAGTGGCCGTTGGCACCAAACCACGCCCTGTGCGCTCAAACAGTACTACACCGAGCTGAGTTTCCAGCTCCGCGATATGCCGGCCCACCGTGGGTTGGCTAGTGTGCAGCACGCGTGCTGCCCCCAACAAAGTTCCCTGGCTCAGGGCAGCAAGGAATGAGCGAACAAGGCTCCAGTCAAATGTATTCATAAATGCATTACAGGTATGAACAAATATGCAATTGTGCAACCAAGCTAAGACTTTCACAATTCAGTCATCGCAATTAATTTCAGGACCACACCATGCAATCCACCGTACTTATTTTGGGCGCGAGAGGCCGCTTTGGACTAGCTGCTGCCCGGGCTTTTGCCGATGCAGGCTGGAAAGTACTCGGTCAAATGCGCCCCGGGGCGCAGGTGCCTGCAGAAGCCAGGAGTGATTCACGTATTCAGTGGTTGGCGACAGATTTGTCCGAGACCACATCCCTGGCCCAGGCTGCAGCGGGCGCAGCTGTGGTGGTGCATGCATTGAACCCGGTCTACACCCACAAGGCGTGGAAGGCGCAAGTGTTGCCTATGACAGATGCCGCCATAGAGGTGGCACGTGTACTACAGGCGACGTTGATGGTGCCGGGCAACATTTACAACTTTGGTGCAAATATGCCTGCTGTTTTGCGTGAAGATACCCCGCAGGCCGCCCACACTATCAAAGGCCAGATTCGTATCGACATGGAGGCGCAACTTCAGCGCAGTGGCGTGCGGACCATCGTCATCCGTGCGGGCGACTTTTTTGGGTCGGGCAATGGAACGTGGTTTGACCAAGTCATCGTGAAGGATTTACAGAAAGGGGTGTTCACCTACCCTGGCACTAAGGACGTTGCGACCGCGTGGGCCTACCTGCCGGACTTGGCACGTACCTTTGTGTCGGTCGCTGCAAAGCGCGCGCAATTACCTGCATTTGAGGTGCTGCACTTTGCAGGACATAGCGTTACTGGTCAGCAATGGCTGGACGCATTGTCACCAACGGCGCAGAGTCAAGGTTGGGTACGCCAAGGTGTGATCCTTCAGTTTTCCGCTTTGCCTTGGCCCTTGATTCGACTAGGGGCGTTGCTGCTACCCACCTGGGCTGCATTGGCTGAAATGCGCTACTTGTGGCACACCCCGCATGCGCTGGGCAATGACAAACTGCTTGCACTACTGGGCAACGAGCCGCGTACACCCTTTAATCGAGCTGCGCAGACTGCGCTGGTAGATTTGGGATTGATGTCCACGTCAAATGGTGCGCCGCGTCATGTTGCGGCGGAATTTCATCAATTTGGCAGGAGGTGGTCTGGTGGCAGCGGCAACCAAGGGTGCACCTGACTAGATGGGAGGGAGGAAGGAATGTGATTAAACTGCCAGAAATGCCGGCTTTCGCCAATGCCCGCTTCCACTGTGATGGATTTAGATAACCCCGAAGTGCAAGGCGGTTGGCTACACTAAATCACAGGGATAAATGATAGGTCTAAGCCAATAGGTTTTCGACTCGTTCTGGGACCAGAAGGCGGCGTATCCCTATCGGTGATTTGGGCGGATTTGGGTGTATCTGAAAGGAAGTAGCAGCCTGATTGAATGCATGCGTTCCATGAACTTCGGTGGTGCAATCGCTGTAGCGGCAATAGAGTCACTTCTTTGCTAGGATTCGAGCAGAGTGTTTGAAAACAGCAAGGGATTGAAGACACATGGATTTTGAATCAAAGCGGATAAGAGCATTGGCTGTTTTGAGTGCAACCGGCATGTTGCGAAAGAATTACGAGCCGCCGCTTATAACGGCGCTTTGGAAAATGGGCTTTTCCGTACCGCCGCCACACTTTATTTCCTTTTTTGGAGTTGCAAGTTTCTCTGGGATTTGGTTTGGTGCTGTCTGGGGTCTGACGATGTGGTACTTCTCATGGTCAGACAGTGGGATGGATGCACACTCAGCAATGTTGATAAGCGCAATTTCGGGTCTGTTGTTTGGTCTTGCAATGGCAAGTTTCTATGCACACGGCAGGCGCAAGCACAAACTTCCGAATTGGAATATGCTTTGACGGAGATTGAACTACCAGCGGGTTGTCACAATTTCATACCCATCCAATTCAGCGAGGAAATCAGAACAGCTCGTCAGTGCAATCGCCTTTCCATGGTTGGTGCACATTGATATTGCGTTTGGCACGATTTGAGTAATGACGAAGGATTTCACGGCCATATCGTTAAAAGCATAGCGTTATCGTGTTGGATGCGTTCGATGCATGCATTGACACCATACGCAAGGGAACCGCGTGGTTCATGCCTTTGGTGAAAATTCAAAATATTTGAATGAGACGGACAAATAAATGCAAATTGATTTCAATGATGGGGACCTAGACTAAAGGCAATCCTCAACCCCGCTAACTCCACCCTGTGGCAATACCTGCGCTGTCAATAGCAATATCCAAGCCACTGGCTGAGTTACTGGTGAGGACGCACTCAAATAAAAAAAAGCAGCCATGCAACCAAATCGAAGGCATATTTTGAACGCAACCTTATCAGCAGCACTCTCCGGCGTGAACGAACTCGCGCAGGCCGCTTCGGATAAATCCGCCAAGCGGATGCCCTCCATCTTTGTTGCGCATGGCAGCCCAATGAACGCCATTGAAGACAATGATTTCACTCGGGCGCTGCAGCGCTGGGGTCAAGAAATCGGTCGCCCAACCGCCATTCTTGTGGTGTCCGCCCATTGGCTCACACCCAATGAGACCAAAGTGGCTGTGCAACTCCACCCCGAAACCATTCACGACTTCGGAGGGTTTCCAAAGGCACTCTTTGATATGCAGTACCCGGCGGCCGGGTCTCCTGAGTTCGCCAATCAAGCAATCCAGGCTTTGGCTGCACAAGGGGCAAAGGCATCAACAGACTGGGGCCTAGACCATGGCGCTTGGTCGGTGCTGCACCACATGTATCCAAAAGCTGATGTTCCAGTTTTTCAGGTATCCATCGACTACGCAAAAGACGGTGCGTACCACTTGGGTGTAGGCCAAGCATTGGCCGCGCTGCGAGATAAGGGCGTACTGGTGCTCGGCAGTGGCAATGTCACGCACAACCTTAGAGCCCTTGACTTTGGCGCTCCGGCTGGGCCGGCGGCATCCAGACCGTGGGCTCAGTCTTTCGATGCAGCTGTGAAAGCTGCCCTGATTGCAAACAACACGCAAACCTTGGCGAATTATCTGAATCTTGACTCGGGCGCAAAAATGGCAGTCCCGGCCCCCGACCACTATTGGCCTCTGCTGTATGCGTTGGGTGCGGCACAGAGCGGCGAAGCCCCAAAGTTTGTTTACGAGGGCTTTCAATTCGGCACCTTAAGCATGCGTTGCGTGCAGTGGGGCTAAGCTGCTGGCTTCAAATATTGGCACCAACCAGCTTATGAAACGGCGACACCTGCCATTGGCGCTTGCCACTTTGGTCCTGCACATCCTGCTTGCAGCAGGTGCTATTGCCGCTGCCTCCCATCCACCCATCAAGAAGACTGAAAAAATCATGGACTCCGAGATCGTCATACAAAAGCCAACTGGTGCCATTCAACAACTTGTCCTATTTTTCCCCGGTATGGGCTCCAATGCACAAGACTTGGTGCCGGTCGCTCAGCGGTTTGCACAGGTATCAATTATCGCGAGATGACAGACACATTGATTTTTCGTGTCTTCATCAACTTCACAAACTGACCTTGAAGTTCTTCTGAGTCGTTGTATGAACCCGGTGAAAACTGAAAGTGTTTGCCTTCGCATGTGAATCGATAGCTCACAATTTCTCCCTCGCGCTCGACGATTTCAAACATGTATTTTGAAAAGCTAATTTTTTGTCCGCGGCCAAAGCTCTCAAGAAAAAAAACTCCCTGACCCGTATTTTCAGGCTCCAGCAGTCACAGGCGTGATCACAAAACCCAGCGTTGTGGTACGACGTTTAAGGGCTGCGACACAGCGTGCAAGCTGCTGCTCTTCGTAGTGCTGCTGTCCTTTGTCAACGAATATCGCGCTGACGTGCCACGGCGCGTAGTTCGCAGACCTCAGTGTCTGGACGAAATGCAGCACGTAAGAAACCCAGGCTCATGAGCTTTTGCAACCACTGGCAGTACTGCACGTCGCTCTTGCGACCGGGCACATACTTCACTTGACGCGTATCGACCAACCAGACTTTGAGTTCGCGCTGCCCTTAGCGGACAGCCAGCTTGTCGAAATGCCTCATCGAAACCGGCCGTTCAGATATGCATTGGAAGGTTGGCAATATTGCGTTGATTACGATGGATTGAGCGTGCGCCACCCAGCAAATTCTGAGCATCTTGGTGCCCCCGGTTGAGCACTTAGGTTCGCCACAGGTTATAGCAAGTGTTCTACAGAGGCCAAAACAGGTTGCAGATTCAGACTTCCTGATCCGCAAGGAATTCCGAATGACACTGATCGCGTCTTGTAGCTGTGGCTTCCAGCCGCAGACGCTGGGGAAAGCGGCAAGATGCCGCTTCCACAAGTGCCACGCCTGATTCCGATTTTTGTCGCATTTGCTTAGCGCGGATCAGGAAGTCTGAGATTAGTTCGCAATTGGCATGCAGAGCATCGCAGCATTGTGAAAACGTGGAAAGCGCAGATCTTTCAGGCTGTCAATCTCACCCAAAGTCAGCGCACCGAAAAGGCAAGACGAATGGGTAGCCAACTTTAACTGGGCCAGTTCGTCAACCGCGGCAGCACCAAAATGCATCCGACGACCGGCACAATAGAAAGTCAGCAAGGCGCCCAAGCCTGCCCAATCGCCAGCTTGTGCATGCAGTTCACTGGCAATGCTGGCGACACATTCGCTGCTTTGCAGATCGGGCGCGCGCAACAGGCGCAGCATGGAGTTGGGCGGTACCTCACCGACACAGATCAGCGAACCATCGTCATTAAATGCCACCGGAATACGCACCAGCACATCAATGGCAGTAATGACACCAAACGGAAAATGCACTGCGTGCTCGTAAAAATTGTCTCGCGTCACGGTCACGCCATATTCTTGGCGAATCACGCTTTGATAAACCTCAAACGCAGGCTGATGATCAATGCTGTCAACGCGATTACCCAGCGTTGAGGTCGCCATCATCAAGCGCTCAGAAACCGGATAACCGTGACACAAAATCACCCCGGAAG
>CAIYNH010000689.1 GCA_903927495.1 uncultured beta proteobacterium | reverse complement strand
GGTAGCCAAGGTAATTGACTTGCACGGGTGCTGCCCGCAAGGCAAAGATGCCAGTGCGCGCGCCACCGGTGAGCCCGGCCAGGTCGATGGCAATATCAATCTGCATCTGTCGGGCCAACTCCGCTATGTCTGTGTCAGACTTCTCCCTGACATCGATGAATTTGTCAAAAGCTGCTTCAAGGCGGACTCGCATTTCATCTTTGGTGTCTACTCCGTAAGAGAAGGCATAGACCTCAAATTTCTCTCTGTCATGGGTTTCAAACAGCTCTGCGGTCAGGTACGAGACCGGATGCTCCCTGAAGTCCATGGAAAAGTAGCCAAGGCGGATTTTCTCTGCCCTGCTGCGTTGGGGCATGGCCGCAAACGAATCGCGAACAGGGTGCTTGTCGTTCACCCAAAGCTCTGCGGCCTGGCGTTGCAGGGCAGGGGAGGCTGTGACTGACAGCACCGGAAAAGCTGGCGTCACTCTCTCGTGACGCTCGATCTTGGCAAGCAGTTTGCTGATGTGGCTCTGTAGGCCACGCCAATCGCACAGATGCATCTTGCTGTGGAGCAACTGGCCGGAGAGATATTCATGGTCTGGCTGCAGGATTGCGGCCTTCTCGAAACTCGCCAGTGCGTCCTGGTGCTGCCTCAAGTCTGCCAAGGCAACACCCCGGTTGTTGTAGGCGCCAGCGTAGTCGGGTTTGATGGCGATGGCCCGGTCGTAGCTGGCAATAGCTGCCTGCAACTGCGCCAATCCGTACAGGGCAACGCCGCGGTTATTGTGCGCGCCGGCGTAGTCAGGCTGGATGGCGATGGCCTGGTCGCAACTTTGCAGGGCTGCTTGGTACTGCTTCAGCTTGTTTAATGCATTGGCGCGGTTGGTGTGGGCGTCGGCGTAGTCGGGTCGCAGTGCAATGGCTTGGTCAAAACTTTCGATGGCAGCTTGGTGCTGCTGCAAGTTGTTCAGCGCCACACCAAGGTTGCTGTGGGCGGTCGCGTTGTTGGGGTCGATTGCCAGGGCTCTGCCAATGAGCTCCGCTGCCTGACGGTGATTGCCGGTCTGGTAGGCGATGACGCCGAGCATGTGCAGCGCGTCAAACTGATCGGGCTGGGCTTGCACCATGGTGCGGTAGAGCTGCTCCGCCTCCTGCAGGCGCCCGGCCTGATGCAGGGCCAGGGCTTGTTGCAGTTTGTCGTGGTTATGGGGCATGGATTGCCGCGTCGCTACGCTCCTCGCAATGACATCTGGATGTCATCGCGCCATTCCGGCCGTCATCGCGAGCGAAGCGTGGCAGTCCATGACTCCTTAACCAGGAAAATGCTCTGCCGCCAGTTGTCGCAGTTCGGCTTCAGCCATCGGCGCCACGGTTGCCAGTGCCCATAAATCATAGTAGGGATGGTCACGCCGGCGCGCGGCCACAGCCGCAAAGCCCGCTGCTTGCAAGGTGGCGGTCAGCACCTTTTGCGTAAAACCGCAGCGGTGTGCCATGTAGAGGTTGCCGCGTGCCATGGGCGGGCGGTGCCCGTACAGGATGTCCAGCGGCGCGATGGGGCCTGCCGGCGAGACGTAGGCTGGCTCGGTCAGTTTGTCTTGCGCCACCAGTGCGCAGACCGACTGCAAGTCGGGGCAGGTAATCACCACGAAGCCGGTGGGTAGAAGCACCCGCTTGAACTCGGCCAGAGCCAAGGGCACCTCGTGCGGGTACAGATGCTCGATGTTGTGGCTTGAAAAAACCGCGTCCACCGATGCCGGGGCCACGGCCGACATGTCTGTCATGGTTCCGATGATGTCGGGCTGTACCGATGGGTCGATGTCCAGGCGCAGTTCTGTCCAGGCAGAAGCGTTGAAACCGCGTGTGGTCTGATCTTTGTG
>CAIYNH010000688.1 GCA_903927495.1 uncultured beta proteobacterium | reverse complement strand
GTTGTGGACGGTGCTCGTCTCAACCAGACCCTTTATACCTGGATGGTAGTGGGTGACCTGAAGATGGAGATCGGCTTTCTGGTCGATGGTCTGACGGCAATGATGATGTGCGTTGTTACCTTCGTCTCATTGATGGTGCATCTGTATACCGTCGGGTACATGGCTGAAGATGATGGCTACAACCGGTTCTTTTCCTATATTTCGCTTTTCACGTTTTCGATGTTGATGTTGGTGATGAGTAACAACATGCTCCAGCTGTTTTTCGGGTGGGAGGCCGTGGGTCTGGTGTCCTATTTGCTAATTGGTTTCTGGTTTAACAAGCCCACAGCGATTTTTGCGAACATGAAGGCCTTTCTGGTAAATCGTGTTGGTGACTTTGGCTTTATTTTAGGTATTGGGCTGATTGCGGCCTTCGCTGGCACATTGAATTATGCTGAGGCGTTTGCCAAGTCTGAGCAACTCGCGGCATTGACCCTCCCAGGTACTGATTGGATGTTGGTCACTGTGGTCTGTATTTGCCTGTTTATCGGTGCCATGGGAAAATCAGCACAGTTCCCATTGCATGTCTGGTTGCCCGATTCCATGGAGGGTCCCACCCCGATTTCTGCACTGATTCACGCGGCGACCATGGTGACTGCTGGTATTTTTATGGTGGCACGGATGTCACCGTTGTTTGAGTTGAGTGATGCCGCGCTGAACTTTGTGATGGTGATCGGCTCGATTACCGCGTTGTTCATGGGATTCTTGGGAATAATTCAGAATGACATCAAGCGGATCGTTGCATATTCCACGCTGTCCCAACTCGGGTACATGACGGTGGCACTGGGCGCTTCGGCCTATTCTGTGGCGGTGTTCCACCTGATGACACATGCTTTCTTCAAGGCACTATTGTTCCTGGCCGCAGGGTCCGTGATCATGGGACTGCATCACAACCAGGACATACGCTGGATGGGCAATGTTAGAAAGTACATGCCCATTACGTGGATCACGTCCTTGCTGGGTTCTTTGGCGTTGATTGGGACACCTTTTTTTGCCGGTTTTTACTCCAAGGACAGCATCATCGAAGCAGTTGCCGAAAGTCACCTGCCCGGGGCTGGATTTGCCCATTTCGCTGTGCTGGCTGGTGTATTTGTAACTGCGTTTTACTCTTTCCGTCTTTACTTCCTGGTGTTTCATGGCAAGGAGCGTTATGACCAGAATCCGGATGCACACCACGGGCATGGTGATGATCACGGACATAGCCATGACAACAAGCCCCATGAGTCGCCCTGGGTTGTTACTGTGCCGCTTATCCTGCTGGCGATCCCATCCGTGTTTATTGGTGCCATGACCATTGGTCCCATGCTTTTTGGTGATTTTTTCAAGGACGCAATTTTTGTCGATGCCGAGAAACACCCGGTGATGGAGGAACTTGGTCATGCGTTCCACGGTTGGATGCCAATGGCTGTGCATTCCATCGGATCGTTGCCACTGTGGCTGGCTTTGGCAGGTGTGGTTTGTGCCTATTACATGTACATGGTGAATCCTGCACTTCCCGCAGCCATCAAGCGGACGTTCATGCCCGTGTTCACACTGCTCGAGAACAAGTACTACCTTGACTGGATCAACGAGAACATTCTGGCCCGCGGGGCACGGATGTTGGGAACCGGTCTGTGGAAAGGTGGTGATCAGACGATTATTGACGGACTGCTGGTCAATGGTTCCTGGAAGGTGGTGGGGGCGGTGTCAAGTGTGGTGCGAAAGGTGCAGTCGGGCTATCTGTACCACTATGCGTTTGCCATGATCCTGGGCATTCTGGTGCTCATGACATATTTTGTTTGGCTCAAGTAGGAGAATAATAAAATGGGTTTGTTGAGCCTTGCTATCTGGATGCCCATCGCATTTGGGGTGTTGTTGTTGGCGTGGGGGCGTGATGAGCATGCAAATGCAGTACGCTGGTTTGCCCTGGTCGGTGCGATTGCCAGTTTTCTGGTTACATTGCCGCTGTACGCTCACTTTGATGCTTCGACTGCTGCGATGCAGTATGTTGAAAAGAACTCATGGATTGAGCGTTTCAATGTGAGCTACCACCTTGGGGTGGACGGGATCTCATTGTGGTTTGTGTTGTTGACAGCGTTTATCAACTTGGTGGTGATCATTGCAAGTTGGGAAGTCATTAAGCGCAACGTCAACCAATACATGGCTGCCTTTCTGATTCTGAGCGGACTGATGATCGGTGTTTTTTGCGCCCTCGATGGTTTGTTGTTCTATGTGTTTTTTGAGGCGACTTTGATTCCGATGTATTTGATCATCGGTATTTGGGGTGGGCCTAACAAGATTTATGCAGCATTCAAGTTCTTTCTTTACACCTTGTTGGGATCCTTGCTGATGCTGGTTGCCTTGATTTACCTGTACACCCGGTCGGGTGGCAGTTTTGATCTTGCTACTTGGCATGCCCTTCCTTTAAGTGGCTCAGCGCAAACCTTACTGTTCTTTGCGTTCTTTGCAGCATTTGCAGTCAAGGTTCCGATGTGGCCAGTGCACACCTGGTTGCCCGACGTCCACGTGGAAGCGCCGACCGGCGGCTCCGCTGTGCTGGCGGCCATCATGCTGAAGCTGGGGGCCTATGGTTTCCTTCGTTTCTCTCTGCCAATTGCACCCGATGCAGCGCATGAGTGGGCTGGTTTCATGATTGCGCTCTCATTGATCGCGGTGGTGTATGTGGGTTTGGTTGCCATGGTTCAGCAAGACATGAAAAAACTGGTGGCCTATTCGTCGGTTGCGCACAT
>CAIYNH010000687.1 GCA_903927495.1 uncultured beta proteobacterium | reverse complement strand
GTCGCTGTGATCGAGGCCATGAAGATGGAAAACGTGCTGTTTGCCGCGGCAGACGGCGTGGTTGGCAAAGTGCTGGCCAGCAAGGGTGAGAGTCTGGTGGTTGATCAGCCGATCGTGGAGTTTGCCTAGAAAACAGAATGTCATCCCGGACTCGATCCGGGATCCATGGCTGTGGGCTCGAACCTGTCGCAGAGTTATCAGCTTGCGCCGGCTGCCTGGCGGAACTTATCAATTTGTGCAGCGAACATTCGCCAATCACCCAGTGAGTCTGCAGAAAATGATTTTGCGAGCCGCGTGGCACATCTGTACAGGGATGGCGCGGCGGTTTCATTGAACATTCCGGTAACCTGCGTCACGTTGACCTCCGGGTGCGATTCGTCATCTTTCAAGCGGAGTCCAAAGGTGCCCAGCAAATCACCCTGCACATCGTATGCCGCATAAAGCGCAACACCGCACGCCGCATATTGAATTGCAATCGCCCCATTGTGTAGGCAGGTGCCGCTATCACAGCCGTGGTCAATAATTTCACGAAAAGTTCCTAGAGGCAGAATATCGACGTGCAAGTCCGCATGAAATGTTCGTGGTATGCCGGGGTGAACTTTGAAGAGCCCAGCGACCCAAGGTTCCAGATCCAGTCCTGTGAATAGTGCAAGTTCGACCAAAGTGCGACCGATCTCGCGCGTGTCGAGAGCGCTCTCCACCTGTTTCAGTGGGTCACTGCGTCTCGCATTGATCGGGGCCATGTTCAAAGCAATCGACAACGCCGCTTCAATGCCAAGTTCGAAGCCACCCAGTTGATCCGCTGCGGTGGTCAGTGCTTGCGCCTGTTTCAGCAGCATCGTCAAGCGCAAACTGCAGTCCGCATAATGGCCAGCGGCGCACCACCGTAGCAGCCGCACCAAGAGCTTTCGCCCGAGACCGAAGGCATGAATCATCCTTGTTACGGCGATAAATTCGCGCCACTCGGTTCCCTCATTTGGCCATAGCTCGAATGGCAATTGCTTCGCAATACCCATCGTGATGCGCCAATTGCGGCCTGACAAAGGGAGTTCGCTGAATTCACTTGTGCCATTGGTGACGGTCAAGTCGTGCCTTACGCAATGTATTGTTCGACGATGGGCCGCCTTTGATATTCCCTGCGCTTGCAGCGTGCGCGGCAAGCTGAAACCTTTGCAAATGGTCTCAAAGACAGCTCGCCCGACGGCATCAACCGGTGCACTCCTTGCCAAGTCCAGCAGTGAAATGGCCTCTGTCCTGAGGGCTTGCATAGCAAATCGCAAGGCAGCAACGCCGCACTGGCTGGCCAATTGGGCGAGGCCACACACAACGGACATCGGCAAGTTGGGTCGCGCGAAAAACAGAGCTGCGAACTCTGGATTCATCGCACTGACAACTTGGCCCACACCGTTTTTGATTAAGCGCTCGACATGCAACTGGGCATCAGCTTCCGCATCGATCAATTCTTGTGCATTGAACCTTGAACCATCACCAATTCGCCGTGCCATGGTTCTCGCCAACGGATGAATAGCGTCAGTCGTGGTGTGTTTGAGCCAAGCCGAGGAGTTGCACCACCCGGCCAGGCAATCAACCGGGGGTTGCATTGACCAATCACTCAATATTTCCCTGATCAAAGCACGCTCATTTTCGACTTGATCGCAGACACGCTGCCAAACGGAGTTGGAGTCAAGATTGTGCAAATCGTCAATGGCTACAGTAACCAGGGCTGCGAACTGGCGATCTGCGCTTACCGCAAAGCAGCGCAACTCGTCTCTTGGTTTTTGTCCGTTGTTGACGTCGAACACTGGCGCCACGAGGACGCTTGCCAAGCCCGGCGCTGGCTGGTCAATGACGGAAAACGCGTCGTCTGGCCAACACAGCAAACGCGGAAACAGCAACAGTTGCCCGTCAGCGTGGAATGCAACCTGGGATTTCATAAGTTTCAATACGCTGGCCCTTGCTGTCGCTCACAAAGAGCTGCACCTGGGCAATGCACTTGAACGCAGCCTTACCCGCGTCGGCAAATTGCTTGCTGTTGTTTCCTTGCCGCTGTGCCAGCTGCAACGCGTGGGCCGCGCCTGGCAGGTAGCCGGCAACACGTTGGGCTTCATGACCAAGGCCCGCCTCAATCATCACCCGCATCCAGCCGACACCATGGCCCTGCAGACTGCGGTCATCGATCCCTCTACGCTCTGCCTCCGCATGGCCCAATTCGTGTGCCAATACGTTTGTCAAATCGTCTCGATTTACACCGTAGGTCGGTACCTGAATGATCCTGTTTCCAAACACGTATTGCCCACCAATTTGAGAGTTCGGAAAGTGTTCAGGCGAACAAATCTCGACGCGCGGCATAGAGGCCAGCAAGGTCGAAAAATGCTGTCGAGCTACACCCCACATAATTTGCGTGAGCCCATCGTCTTGCCAGCATCGGGCCGCCGCTGTCAGGCTGGCTGACAGCAACGTGAGCGAAGCCAGGTACCGATGTAATTTGATGGTGTTGGTTCTCGGGTGCTTGTCCATGATGCTCAACTCCTCTCGACTACCAGCGAAACCGGAAAGGGCGGTACTCGTCCTTGCCCAGGAAAGAGTTCTTGATGCTGCTGACTTGCAGTTCCAGAATGTCTGCAGCAGAGCGCAACTTGCCGCGCCAACGTAGCTCGCGGTGCCACAACTTGTGAAACGCTTGCACAAGCTTGCGGCGGCAAGCAGCTTTGATGCGCCCATCCTTGTCCAGCACGAGCTCGAAGCCGCGGCCCAACATGCCCAGCACCAGCCGATCGCCAATGGGCGCCCGGTACTCCTCGATGAGGTCAAAGACCAGGCTGCCTTGATCGCGCTCGGTGCCGTGCATGATCCCGAAATACGGGTCAAGGCCATTGCGGATCACTGCCCGCCATATCTCCCCATACAAGATGCCGTAGGTGTAATTGATGGCGCTGTTGACGCAGTCAGTGGCATGACGCGTATGGCGACCCGGAAAGGCCAGTTCCGGTGGTACCAGATCCGCAATGGCGCCCCAGTACTTGGCTGCGGCCCGACCTTCCTGGCCCATCGCGGAAGCTCTGGCACCCGCAGTGGTAGGGTCGAATCCATCCAGCGTTTCGGCAATCACGCGAATCTCGTCGGCACTGCTAGTCAGGTTTCCATACACGGCATCGTCCTTGCGCTTGCGGTAGCGCGCGAAATACTTCAGAACCGATGCCTGGTTGGCAACCTTGGCCGCCAACATGCGCAGACCCATCTTCAGGATGTCGGGGTCATTGCGGCGCAGCACCTGCTGTTGCCGGATGTTGGCGCGTGTGCTTTGCACAGGTTGTGCTATTGCCGCCGGCACACCAATCAAGGGCGTGAACACGACGGGCACGTCGTTGTCACACAAGCGCATGGTCAGGTCAGCGGAAACAGCGATGCCCTTGCCTTCAAGGTAAACCATGCTGAGGTCAGTAATGGGCATACGGGATACCTCATGCTTGCGCTTCTTGACTACCAGATCGTCCCCATTCACCGTGACGTAGCAGCCACTGGTCATGACATGGAGACGGCCATCGATCACGAGCACATCGGTGTCTTCAAGCTGCTTGCTATCGGCAGTGCCTAGCAAGGTTGCATCAACAACTGCATCCGGAACCTTGGTGCCACTCGGCAGTACGGCAAACTGGTTGGATAAACCTGAACGAATCCGATGTTCTGATCTGTTCGTCGGATAGGCGCCAGTCAACAGGGCGACTTCGGCCGATGTCTGCATTTGCCGTGCAAGATCTTCCGTTACGGGGACGAACTTGTCGCGCGACTGCCATGCGGTATCCATACCGGCTACTTCGGCAAATCGTTTGACGGCACTCTCGTCTATAGCGGCGTCCAATTCCAGCAACTGCGCGTGAATCGAAGGCGCGTTGTCGATCATGAAGTAGTTGCGAAAGCCGCGAATGCGCGCGTTCATGCCAAGCAACGCGTTGTGTTTTTCCGCAGGCGTCGCATCGGCGCTAGCCATGGTGGCTATCAATCCTTCAAGCACTTGTTCAGTGCTGGCAAGTTTTTCTGGCGGAATACAGACATCGGCAACGCCAATATGAAAGCCCAAGAAACCTATGCCTTGCTCCACCCGGCAGTAGTGCGTCTTTGCAGGCTTCAAGACCAGGCGCAACACCCCCTGCAAGAACTCGGTCATTAACCGCAAAGCGGCTTGTGTCTCGGCTTCAGAGTCACACAAGACCACATAGTCGTCTGCATACCGAACAAAGGTAATGCCCGCTCGTTCAAACTCCTTGTCCATCGGGTCCAGGTAGATATTGGCCAAGAGGGGTGAAATCGCCTCCCCTTGCGCCACGCCCAATTCGGCGGGGACGATATCCATGAAATCAATGACATCGGCCACCAACCACTGGCGCACCAGTTGCAAAAGATCACGGTCGCCAATGACATCACCCATCAGCCGAAGAACGATGTCGTGGTCAATACTGTCAAAGCACTTTTTGATATCCGCCACCACCGCCCAATGCTTGCCGCTGCGGATGGCGGAGCGCGTCATGGCCACCGCGTGGTGCGCACCGCGCCCGGGCCGGTAGGCAAAGCTTGCGGCGCTGAAGCGAGGCTCAAACAGGGGCTCGATCAAATGCAGGCAAGCCGCCTGCACAACCCGATCACGGACACATGCCACTTTGATCACCCGGTAGTCGCCATCCGGCTTAGGAATGCGGATTGTGCGCAGTGGCCGACACCGGTAACGGCCCTCGGTGAGCTCGATGGCAAGTTGCGCAATCTCCAGGTCAACCATGGTCCCGAACTGATCGATGGTGATGCGGTCATACCCATGGGAGTAGCGGTTGTGTGACTTCACCCTGAACCAGCCGGCATACAGGGTGTCCTTGTTGCACAACTTCCGGTACAGGTCGGCGTTCACCGGCAGCTGTGCATCCTGATTCGACACTGCGCTGGAAAACTGTTTGACCGGGGACGTGCGCAGTCGTTTGAAAGACTGATGGCGAATAGTGCGTGACATCTGCGCCTCGGGTTCGGGTGGCCGCACCAAGGCAGTCACTGCCTTTTTGTCTAAGCCAGAGCGAACCCAGACCTGGCCGATTTCCAAATCCTTGAGGCGCTGACGCTCGGCATCGTTCAACCAGGCGGTCTTGGCATTGGCAGGCAGCTCGCCCACCGGGCCGGCAATCCACACATCGCAATCAGCGTCTAGCCACTGTTTGGCCGGAACCGGAAATGTGCGGTTATTGGAAAACGGAAAGACGCCAATGTGCTTTGCCGCTACCGCATTGCACACAAACGGATGCGGGCATGCGGGCGGAAAGCCGTACATAACAATCGGGACATGTGGTTTGACCTGCCCGTCAGCTTGCTTTGGCTTGTAAGACAGCAGCACATCGGCAATGGCAGCGTCCACCATCCACGAGACGACCTGATGCTCGATGAGCTCGAAATGCGGCGCCGTCATTTCAAGCCAGATGGTGCCACCCATTGCAAGGTGGCGTTCCAGCTTGACCGGGTTGTTGCCTTCGGACAAGCTCCAGACCGAGGGAAAGCGCAACGTCCAACTCAGGATATCGACCAACTGATTCAGATCGAGGCCAACACTTTGGTCGCGACGCAGAAGATGTGAGGTTTCGGGCCTGCGAAGGCTGTTGACCAAGGCAGCCAGGTCAATGCTGCCTTGGTCGGCCATGCG
>CAIYNH010000686.1 GCA_903927495.1 uncultured beta proteobacterium | reverse complement strand
GCGTTGGGAGGAATACACCAAGACCAAAGAAATCATGCTGGAACGCACGCACATTCCAGAAGCTCCGTGGTGGGTTGTTCAGGCAGACGATAAGAAAAAAGCCAGACTCAACTGCATTCATCACTTGCTGAGCCAGATCCCCTATGGCGAAATTGAATACCCGACGGTTGTGTTGCCACCACGTCAACACAATGAGGACTATGTTCGTCAGCCTGTTCCTGAAGAAATACTGATACCGGACGTTTATTGACGCAGATCGAGTCTAGGCAATCTCAAGCTGCTCAGCAGAACTCTCTTTATGACGTCGGTTTGAGACTGCAGTTTGTTTAAGTCTGTCTATGAATTGCTGACAAATTTCAAGTTCACGCTTGAATTCCAAGACGACGGCATCGGTTTCTCCGTAGCGGAATTGATATTTTTTGAAAAGTATTTCCAGGTTGATGATGCGGTTTTGCATAACTTTTCCCAAGGTAGTCTAGTTCTTCACTGCTGGATGGGAATGTAACTAGTAGTTCGTTCCATCAATACAGTTACTAAATATATGATACCCGCGTCAAACCAACACAGACTGGCCCACAGCGCCCAAGCGGCCCTGATGGTGCGTTACAGCGGACAAAATGACGACAAAGGGGACTGAGATGGATCTGGTTTTGTGGCGCCACGCTGAGGCACAGGAATGGACCCAAGGCTGCGACGACATGGCCCGTGGGCTAACCTCACGCGGGGCAAAGCAAGCAGCGCGCATGGCTACTTGGCTGGATCGCCAATTGCCCGACAACACCCGTATTTTGGTTAGCCCGGCCTTGCGTTCAGAGCAAACCGCTAATGCATTGGGCCGCAAATTCAAAATCAGACAAGAACTGGCTCCTGATGCCCCTTTGGAACAGTTGCTGCAAGTGGTGCAATGGCCAGATGCCAAAGGCGTGGTACTGGTGGTGGGGCATCAACCCACTTTAGGGCAAACCATTGCCCAATTAATCGGGTTGAATGCCCACGAATGCGCGGTCAAGAAGGGGGCGGTTTGGTGGTTGCGTAACCGCCAACGCGACTCCCATTCGCAAACCGTGGTAGTCACAGTGCAATCACCCGAAGTGCTCTAGAGATAATTCCTTCGAGCACACTTCGCGGCACTGATTTGATGCGATCAGTCTTTGCTGGGGCGCCCGGTCTTGATGGTGGGAACCAGCTTCAGAGCGGCAAGAAACTCAGCGTTTGACATAGCCGCCAAGGACTTGATGCCGGCACGAATGAGTTCACTCTTTTTGACTTGCGTTGACAATTTGCCTGCGCGTTGTTTCAAATCATCGATCACGGTGTATTCAGCTTTAGGAATCGTAAAGCTGTCACGAACCAATTTTGGCTTTTTTTCCTTGACCGGCTTTTCGACTTTGACCTTGACTTTGGGTAAAAGTTTGACCGCAGCTTTGATGTCCGACTTAATCGTGGGCTTAACCGCAACCTTAACGGTCGCAATAGGGGCAGCTTTGACAGGCGTACTAGCTGCTACAGCCGCTTTAACTAATGGCTTGGCAACAACAGCGGGTTTGGTTACACGCTTTGCGGCGGCCTTGGGGGCCACTTTGACTGCTGGCACAGGCGCAGAGGTTGACACTGGGGTCTTGGATGCATCAGGAGTCACGGCAATTTTGACAGCAGCGGGCGCTGTAGCAACCGGACTTGCCTTGACTGCATCGGTTGGAGTTGTGATTTTTTCAGTGGTTACCATGTTGAGTTTCCTTTCAATAAACGGGGTATACAGTTTATACCGTT
>CAIYNH010000685.1 GCA_903927495.1 uncultured beta proteobacterium | reverse complement strand
GTAACCAATGATGAAAATTTTTATCAGAACAACCCTTGCAAATTGCTGCCCAGCTGGGCCGCCAGGCGAATGCGCTGGGCCTCGCCACCGCTCAAGGTTGGAGCCCCCCGATCCAGCGTCAGATAACCCAAACCGACTTGCTCCAAAAACGCCAACCGGCCTTTGATTTCGGGAATCAGGTCGCGGGCAATGTCGCGTTCGCGCTGACTCAGGCGCTCTGGCAGTTGCAAGCTTTCCACCCAGAGTCGCATGTCGATCACACTCAAGCGCGCCAATTCGGTGATCGACACGCCACTGACATTGCTGTTGACTTGTGCCCCAAAGCTATTCGAAGCCGAGCTTATCCCCTGCCCCAAAGGTGGCGCAAACGAGTCCGTGATCATCTTCTTCAACTTGTCCGGGCTTGGGTTTGCGCCATGCTGCAGTTGGGCTACTTGCGCACCAAAGCGTACCGCCCGCGCCGTCGCGTTGAGCCGGGTGCCATAGCAACCGGGGCACACGGCATCGGCCAAATCTTCAATCTCAGGCTCAGCAAAGGTTTGTTCGCGGCCCTTGTTGTCTTCGTCGCGGACAGAGTCATCAAACACCTGGCGCTGCTCTTTTGAAAGCTTGACACCGGTGCCGACACAGTCCGGGCACCAGCCGTGTTTGCTGTTGTAACTGAACAGGCGGGGGTCGAGTTCGGCATAGCTGGTGCTGCACAACGGGCAGGCGCGAAGCGTCGAAAACACGCTCAGGCGGCCAATGCCAGCTGTGCTCTGACCCGCTTGCATAGCCTCACTCAGACCAGCCAAATCGCTCAGTACATGCAACACCCCTTTGCCGTGCTGCAAGGCTGCAGCCAGGTTGGCACGCAAAGCGGCTTCGTTTTCAGGCCGTACATCCAGACTGAACACCGGCAACTCAATCGTGTGCTCCTTGAATCGATCCAGACGCGGGAAGTTGGTGGTGGGCAAAAAGTTGCCATCCACCCGCAAGTGCGTAAAACCACGCGGACGTGCCCAATCCGCCAACTCGGTATAAACGCCTTTGCGGTTCATGACCAGAGGTGCCAGCAAGCCAATGTGCTGACCGCGAAAGTTTGTCAGCAATTGCGCAGAAATGCTTTCTGGCGTTTGCGGGGCCACCGGCGTGCCATCATGGATGCAGTGCTGGGTGCCCAATTTCACAAACAGCAGGCGCAAAAAGTGCCAGACCTCAGTGGTGGTGCCGACCGTCGATTTACGCCCGCCCCGCGACAGGCGCTGCTCGATCGCCACCGTCGGCGGAATGCCATAAACCGCATCGACCTCGGGCCGCCCTGCCGGTTGCACAATGCTGCGGGCATAGGCGTTGAGCGACTCCAGATAGCGGCGTTGACCTTCATTGAACAAAATATCAAACGCCAGCGTCGATTTTCCGGAACCAGAGACGCCTGTGACCACGCTGAACTTGCCGCGTGGAATGTTCACGCTCAGGCTCTGCAAATTATGTTCTCTGGCATTGATAATTTGAATGCTATTTTCCGACTCTAGCGCTTTCTGAACATGCGTAACCTGCTCTGTTTTTTCTAGCAGTGAAAAATCCCTCACGAGATGCACCACACCCATTTGCGCGGCATAGTCGCGCAGGGCCAGCGCGGTGTGGGAGGTGGTGTGCAGCATCACGTCTTCGGGCGTGCCACACGCTACCACCTGGCCACCGGCATCACCCCCTTCTGGCCCCAGGTCAATCAACCAGTCGGCGGCGCGAATCACATCCAGGTTGTGCTCGATCACCAGCAAGGAGTGACCCGCATCCAGCAACTTGCGCAAGGCACGCATGAGCTTGGCGATGTCATCAAAGTGCAGGCCGGTGGTGGGCTCATCGAACATGAACAGCACGCCACGCTTGGCCAGAGCCTGGCGGCTGGCGCTGCCGCTCTTGGCGGCCTCGGCCAAAAACCCGGCCAATTTCAGCCGCTGGGCCTCACCGCCGCTGAGCGTGGGCACCGGCTGGCCCAGTTTGACGTACTCCAGACCCACGTCCAAAATGGGCTGCAACGCCCGCAGCACCTCACGGTCAGCTTTGAAAAGAATAGCAGCTTCAGAGACGGTCAGGTTCAGCACATCAGCGACGTTGAGGTGGCGCTCAGGGCGCTCAATCGTCACCTCAAGAATCTCCGGCCGGTAGCGCTTGCCGTCGCAATCCGGGCAACGCAAATACACGTCGCTCAAGAACTGCATCTCGACATGCTCAAAGCCTGAGCCACCGCAGGTCGGGCAACGGCCGTCGCCATTATTAAAACTGAACTTGGTGGCGGTGTAGCCACGCTCTTTGGCCAATGGTGCGTTGGCAAAAATCTCGCGAATGGCATCCCAGGCACCGACGAAGCTGGCTGGGTTGGAGCGGGCGGTTTTGCCGATCGGGGATTGGTCGACAAACACCACATCGCTGAGTAGCTCGGCACCCAAAAGGCGATCAAAAACGCCTGGCGTGTCGGTGGCTTTGCCAAAGTGGCGCAGCAACGCCGGGGCCAGGGTGTCTTGCATCAGGGTCGACTTGCCCGAGCCACTGACACCCGTCACGCAGACCAGGCGCTGCAACGGAATCTCAAGACTGACGTTTTTCAGGTTGTGCTGGCAGGCACCTTCCAGAATCAGGCGCACTGTGCTGGCGACCACCTGACGCTTAAACCCCATGCCGACTTGTTTGCGTCCACCCAGGTAAGCGCCAGTCAAGGTGTCTGCATTGCGCAAATCAGCAGTTGTGCCATCAAACACGATATGGCCACCGCGCTCGCCAGGGCCCGGCCCCATGTCGATCATGCGGTCAGCGGCCAGCATCACGGCCGGGTCATGCTCCACCACCACCAGCGTATTGCCAGCATCGCGCAGGCGCTGCATGGCCACAATGATGCGGTGCATGTCGCGCGGGTGCAGGCCGATGCTGGGCTCGTCCAACACAAACAGGGTGTTGACCAGCGAGGTGCCCAAGGCCGTGGTGAGGTTGATGCGCTGCACCTCACCACCGCTCAGGGTACGACTTTGCCGATCCAGTGTCAGGTAGCCAATGCCCACTTCACACAGGTATTTAAGGCGGGTGCTGATTTCCTCAAACAGCAGTTTCAACGTTTGCTGCTGGCCGGTACGCGCCTCTGCTGGTTTACCGACCTCCCCCACTAAATGCAGGCCGGGCTGTGGGCTGCTTGTTGTGGCGGCAAAAAACTGCCGCAGCCGCGCCATTGGCAACTGCATCAAATCATGCAAGCACAGACCGGGTAAGGCCTCGAGTTGTGCTTGGCTCCACTTCACGCCCTGCGGCATAAAACGTTTTGCCGGGTCCAGCACAGCATCGGCATCTGCCTTGCTACCCATGCGCCACAACAGGCTCTCGGTTTTCAGGCGCGCGCCAGCGCACTCCGGGCAAGTGGTGTAACTGCGGTATTTGGACAACAGCACCCGGATGTGCATCTTGTAGGCTTTGGTTTCCAGGTATTCAAAAAAGCGTTTAACCCCAAACCAGTGTTGATTCCACTTACCCTTCCAGTGCGGTGATCCGTTGATCACCCATTGCTGCTGGGCCGGCGAGAGCTTGTTCCACGGAGTGTCACGCGGGATGCCTTCGGCCTCGGCATGGCGCATCAAATCGTCCTGGGCTTCTTTCCAGGCCGGGGTTTGCATCGGCTTGATGGCACCCGCACGCAGCGTCAGTTTGTCGTTGGGGATGACCAGGCCGTAATCAACCCCGATCACCCGGCCAAAACCCCGGCAACTGTCACACGCGCCCACCGCCGAGTTAAACGAAAACATCGACGCAATCGGATCGGTGTAGCGAGCGTTGCTCTCGGGACAATGCAGGCCGGTCGAAAAGCGCCAAATTTTCGGCGCTTGTTCTACTACTGAATCAATAGCTACTTGCGCATGACTGGCGGGCGTTGCAGTCTCATTTACCACATATACATTGAGGCGACCAGCACCGTGTTTCAAGGCCACCTCAATGGCCTCCAAGACCCGTGCGCGCTCGGCGTTACCGAGTCGGAATCGGTCAGCCACCACATCAAGCACCTTGCGGTTCGGAGTCGCGGCATTCGCGCCGACAGCAACGACCCGCTCGGCCTGCACCTTGGTGAAGCCGCTGACCGACAGCCATTGCTCAATCTCTGCTGGCGTGGCGCTGGCGGGCAGTTCCACCGGAAAAGTGATGACCAGGCGCGGATCAGTTGCGCCAGCCCGGCTCTGCAGTTCGGCATATATCGTCTCTGGCGTGTCATGGCGCACAGGTGCTGCCGTGTCACGGTCAAACAACTGTGCGGCGCGAGCAAACAGCAGCTTCAAATGGTCATTGAGCTCGGTCATGGTACCCACGGTTGAGCGACTGGAGCGCACCGGATTGGTCTGATCGATGGCAATTGCCGGTGGTACGCCTTCAACCTTGTCCACGGCCGGCTTGTCCATGCGGTCAAGAAACTGCCGTGCATAAGCACTGAAGGTTTCCACATAGCGGCGTTGGCCTTCGGCAAACAGGGTGTCAAACACCAGGCTCGATTTACCCGAACCACTGGGGCCGGTAACCACCGTCAACTCTCCCGTTCGGATGTCCAGATCCAGATTCTTCAGATTGTGCTGGCGAGCTCCGCGAATACGGATGGTTCCTTGTGACATGCTTGGATTCCCGGGTGGTAAGGGGCAAGATTCTAGAGAGACAACGCACCAAACTGAAAGTTATTCAAAATACCCCCTGAAATCATGTCGCTGACTGGGAAGTATCCGCGCATTGCAAGGCGCACCAGACGCGCCTGAATTTCTGAGGTCAGTGATTGGCGATTAGAAAAAAAGCTGCACTGTGAACCGCCCGCTCAAACCACGATCGTCTTGATATTGTCCAGCAGCAGGTTGATTTCGTCACAGACCGCTTCAATCCCGCTGCGTGTTTGCTGCACCAGCGCAGCACACTCTGGCACGCTTAAGGCCTCACGTTTAAGCCGAATTTCCTGTTTGGCTGCAAAGTCAGCCAGCATTTTGGCACCCACTGTGGCCGACAGGCCCTTGAGCGTGTGCATGATGCGGGTGGCATCTTTCTGCTCACCTGCGGCCAAGTGCTGAGCCAGACGGTCGGCGTAATTGGAGACATCCTGAACATAAGTCTGAGCGAATTGGCGGTACAAACTGACATCGCCACCGACCCACTCCAGCGCCTTCTCAAAATCAATTTTTTTGATTTCTGCCATCTCAACAAGGGCATCAGTGGGTATCGCCGCAGCAGGTTTGCTGGTTTTATCGCAGCTCTCAGAAAGCGTTACCCAACCCAGGTGATGGCGCAACAACTAGATCACTTTCTCCAATTCAAACGGCTTGCCGATATGGTCAGTCATACCGGCCGCCAGGCATTCAGCCTTGTCTTCAGCCGCTACATTGGCGCTCATGGCAATGATGGGCAGGGTTTTCATACCCAGGGTTTCCCGAATCTGCCGGGTTGCGGCCCAGCCGTCGAGCACCGGCATTTGTAAATCCATCAGCACCACGTCAAACGGAGGTTCAGCGGCAGCGACGGCCTCTACACCTAGCTGCCCATTGGCCGCCAGTGATACCAGGGCACCTTCGCGGGAAAATAACTCTTCAGCAACCTGCTGATTGAGCAAATTATCTTCCACCACCAAAATGCGCATTCGCTCCAGCCCCCGTTGCTTGCGCTCGCCTGAGCGCAGGCTCTGCCTCCCATGCTTCACATCACGTGCTCTGGCTATGGCTTCGAGCAGCATGGCCGGGCTGACCGGCTTGGCCAGGAAACCGCTGAGCATGGCCTGCTCGGCCTCGGTGTGGTCGGCCAACAAGGTGCGGCCATTGGCGGTGACCATGATCAAACACGGTGGCTGATCCAGACCAAAGTCAATCGCTTTGATCTGGTGCGCTGTTTCCCAGCCATCCATCTCAGGCATCTGCCAGTCCAGCAAAATCACATCAAAAGGCTGCACATGTGCTTGACAGCGCTGCCTGATCACCTCAAGCGCCGCTGCACCACTCATTACGCCGCTGGCGTTTTGGCCACGTGCATTGAGCAAGCCCACGGTCAGTTCAAGCGTGGCGCGGTGGTCATCCACCACCAGCAGGTTCAGTCCTTGGGGTAATGGCACCAAGGCATCGGCTTGTTTCACCTCTTGCGGCACCTCGGTGACCAACCGCAGTGGCAAACTAAAGTAAAACTTGCTGCCCTTCCCTAAACCACTTTGCAACAGCAACTCACCGCCGAGCAAACTCACCAGCCGTTTGCAAATCGCCAGACCTAAACCGGTCCCACCAAAACGGCGTGTGGTGGAGGTCTCGGCCTGGGTAAACACCTCAAAAATATGGGTCTGCTGCTCGGCTGCAATGCCAATACCGGTGTCACTGACGGCGAACTCGACCCAGACTAAATCATCCTCACGGCGCAACTCTGCCAGCGACACCCGCACCTCGCCTTCAGAGGTAAATTTAAGCGCATTGCCAGCGAGGTTGATCAACACCTGCTTGAGCCGCAGCAAGTCACCCAACACCCACTCAGGCAAATTCACGTCGATATCAAACAGCACTTCCACCGGCTTACGCCCCACATTGGCCGACAAAATCACCGCCAGATCACTCATCAAATGTTCCATCCGGAAGGCTTGCACATCCAACGTCAACATACCCGATTCGATTTTTGAAAAATCCAGAATGTCACCTAGCAAACCCAGCAAAGCCCTGGCCGCACTTTCTGTTTTTTCAGCGTAATCGCGCTGCAGTGAACTGAGCGATGTGCCTTTGAGCAAGGTGAGCAAGCCCAGCACAGCATTCATCGGGGTTCGAATCTCGTGGCTCATGGCAGCCAAAAAACTGCTTTTAGCCTTGTTGGCTTTTTGCGCATCGTCCAGTGCCTTTTCAAGCTCAAGCGTGCGCGACAGCACCAGTTGTTCAAGATTCTCCTGAGCTTGTTCGGTCTCTATCTCAGCTAATTTGCGTTCGGTGATTTCGGTAAACAGGCCCACACGCCGCCAGACTCCCCCCCTCGAATCAAAGATGGTGTTGATGGACAGAAACTCGGCATAAAAACTGCCGTTCTTGTGTTTATTCCACAACTCGCCTTGCCAACACCCGGACTCGTTGAGCGACTGCCACATAGCCTGGTAAAAGCTGCGGTCCTGCCGGCCAGACTTCAGAATATTCAGTGTCCTCCCGACCACCTCGGGTAAGGTATAACCAGTCAACTGGGAAAACGCGGCATTGACGGTAATGACAGCATTGGCGGCATCGGTGACCACCATAGCTTCGCTGCTGTTGTCATACACCAGCGCAGCGAGCTTGAGCGACTCGGTGCTCTGGCGCAAGCCAAGGTCTGCCACGACCTTGCCCAAGGCAAACGTCAGGGTGTGCGCCGCATCCTGCTGCTGCGTTTGCCAGGGCAGTGACTCGCCACGGTGCGTCTCAAGCCAGTGTGCAAAAGAGCTGCGCGGCTCCAGGCGTGGGCCCTGTGCGTCATGCACCAGATGTTTTATTGCCTCACCCGTCCAAGTGATGTTGCGCACCGATTCACCCCGAAACCACAACACCAGGCGCTTCCCCGCATCGTCAAGTGGTATGGCCATCAAGCCGGCAGCAAGACTGAGGTCGGCGGCGGCTTCGGGAAATTCGCTGGCCAGTGCATGAGTGGCGTAAGCCTGGCGAAAATTGGCCCGAGACACCAGCCAGACTTTTAACTTGGCGATGGCTCCCAACGCGGGCGTTTGACCAAAGCAACAAAACTCGTTTTCTGAGACCACCACTAAACCGCTGGCCTGCACCAGAGCCAAGACCTGCTGCTGCAAGTCTGCATCCATGTCCGACAAAGCCTGCGCGTGTTGTGCCCATTGCAACAGGATACGACTGGTTTCGCGCAAGCGCACCTGAAAACTCAAGCTCTCATCAAAGGCCAAGGCTGACAAGCGCATCGCGGCGGTGCGGGCGATCAATTCAAACGTCTCGCGCAGTTTCAATGGCACTTGACGGGCGCAGCGGTGGTAGCAAACAATCAAACCCCACAAGCGGCCATGCTGCAACAGAGACACCGACAGTGAAGCGTCAACTCCCATGTTTTCAAGATACTTCAGGTGAATTGGTGAGATGCTGCGCAACATCGAAAACGACAAATCCAGCGGCGCTTCACATCCTTCAGAATGGACTTGCAGCAAAGGCACGG
>CAIYNH010000684.1 GCA_903927495.1 uncultured beta proteobacterium | reverse complement strand
CAGAAGTGAAGAGACAGCAGAGCATATCAGGGTGTTCCACCGTAACCCTAACTATTTAAGCTACCTCGATCTGCCTACTGAGCGTCTGCATGTCTCCACAGACCTCAAACAGACCATTAAGGATGCTGAGTACCTCATCTTCGCCGTTCCTGCAGCCTTCCTCAAACTGACCATGAATGGCATCACTGCCAAAGACCTGAAATGGCGTTACCCGCTGAAAGCCTTGTCACCCACTACCATTTTTCCCCAGTTACGCGA
Organism: uncultured beta proteobacterium; assembly: GCA_903927495.1. Taxonomy (GTDB): domain Bacteria; phylum Pseudomonadota; class Gammaproteobacteria; order Burkholderiales; family Burkholderiaceae_C; genus Rhodoferax. Next base: position 12,377 of record CAIYNH010000684.1, on the reverse strand, counting down.
AAAGTGTGAACCGGCAGACGATGGCCTGGCCCAAGCCCAATACAAAACGCTTTGGAATGAGTTTTTAGATGCCCTCAAAAGCATCCCCGCCTCGCACCGCAGCAACTGGGCTTTGTGGCTGGATCACTTTGACACTGCTTGGCTCACCTTCACCCACGCCATACCGGCTGCAACTGCCTTTGGAACCAAACCTGAAGTTTCACTGTACGACCACAGCAAAACCACGGCAGCACTGGCAACTGCCTTATGGCGTTGGCATGAAGCACAAGGCAAGACCGATATCGGTGCGGCAGCCAGCCTGAAAGACCGCAGCGACTGGCATACCGACAAACTGCTGCTCATTCAAGGTGACTTTTTTGGCATTCAGGATTTCATCTTTGCCGAAGGCAGCCAAACCAACAAGGCTGCGGCCAAGCTGTTGCGCGGCCGCTCGTTTCAGGTGTCGCTGTTTACCGAGCTGGCCGCGCTCAAGGTGCTCGATGCCCTGAGCCTGCCGCCCACCAGCCAGATTACCAACGCAGCGGGCAAATTTTTGATCGTGGCACCCAACACAGCCGAGGTGCGTGCCCAACTGGCGCAAGTGCGTGCAGACATTAACCAATGGTTCTTGCAACACAGCTTTGGCCTGGCTGGCTTGGGGTTGATCGGCAAGCCAGCCAGTTGTAATGACTTGCTCAAAGGCAACTTCAAGCAACTCATGCAAGCCCTGTTTTCTGACCTGGAAAAGGCCAAGCTGCAGCGCTTTGACTTGACTGGTGCCAGCAACCCGGTGTTTGAGGTGACCTACCCGCATGGCGTTTGCCAGTTCAACAACAAGTTGCCAGCGGACGCGGGGCACGACAGCGCAGCCTTGTCGCGCGACCAGGTCAAGCTCGGCAGCGGCTTAACCCATGAAGACCGCCTGTTAATCGTGCGCGACCCAGCAAGGTTGACCGGAGGCAACTTGCAAACGCTGGAGGTACCCGTTTTTGGCTATGGCATTGCCTTTACCCACAGTGAAGACATCACTGGAAAATTTGGGGCACTTGCCAAAGACGGCAACTTGCAGCGCTGCTGGGATTTCAGCCTGCCCGTGAACCTGACTGACACCTTGTGGCACGGCTATGCGCGGCGTTTTATCAATGCCTATGTGCCACAGTTTTCAGAACTTGACCTGCAGACCCAGGCCAAGTACCGGGGCATTGAATCGGACGTGAGTGCCGACGATGTGCGTTTTGGTGCAGGCAAGACGCTTAACCATATTGCCTGCGAAGACCGCCAACCCAAGTCAGACCGTGTGGACGATCCGGGCCAGTGGCTGGGGCAGGTGGCTCTGCTCACACTCAAGGGCGATGTAGACAATTTGGGCACCATCTTTCAGCAAGGCCTGGCAGACCCCACCTTTGCCAAGATGGCCGCGTTGTCACGTCAAATGAACGCATTTTTTGCCCTGTGGCTACCGGCCGTGTGCAAAACCGAGTTTCCCAACACCTACACCGTGTTTGCCGGGGGTGATGACTTCTTTCTGATTGGGCCTTGGCACAGCACGCAACGGCTTGCCGCGCGCATGGCTGAAGCATTCAAAACCTATGTGGCGCACAACGACAAAATCACGTTTTCGGCGGGCATGGTGATGACCAAGCCCGGGCAACCCATCAACAGCCTGGCCATTGGTGCCGAAGAGGCTTTGAGCCAAGCCAAGGGAAACGCCTTGCCCGAGAAAGAACGTAAAAACGCCCTGGTACTTTTTGGTGAACGGGTGCGCTGGCCTGACTGGCCCCAAGTGCAGGCAGCGCAAGCGCAACTGGAGCGGGTGCGTGAAAGCTACGACCTGTCCACCGGCTACGTCTATGGCCTGATGCAACTCATCGACTTGGCCAGCGACAAAGCCAACCCCGAGCACGCCATGTGGCGCAGCCGCTTTGCCTATCGAACACGGCGCTATGTGGTGGACAAACTCCCGCATGACGTGCGACCAACGGCGCAAAAAGATTTGGCCGAACAGTTGGGCGAAAAAGGTATTGCACAACTCGGCACGCGCTTTCGCATCCCGCTTTTCAACCACTTTTATCGGCAACGTTAAGGAGCTACACACATGGCAAGCAATTACTACGGGCAGCAACGCGCTGGAGGCCCAAGCCAGGGCGGATACGACCGCAACAGTGCACCTGCCCCGAGCATTTCGGTTAGCGACATCAAGCTACAAACACCCGTGCCGGTTGAACTGTTTGCAGGCATTGCACAAGACAAAGCCATAACCGTAGCTCAAGCCGGAGCTGGTCGCAAAAACAAGTCCACTCAATTGCGCAAGTTTTACGACGAGTTGGTGCTGTGGTTTGACAAAGTTCACACAGAACGTACAAAAGAGGCCAAAGCAAGCAAATACACCGAAGTGGCCCCCTTCATCAAAATGATGAACGCCAAGGTGGCCTATGCCAAAGGTCGTGACCATGTGGACGACTGTTTCGAGCAAATGTTCAGCCACCTGATCCGCCAGATTGACAGCCCCGAAACCCTCAAACACGCCAAATTGTTCATGGAAGCCTTCATGGGCTTCTACAAAGCCCAGGAGAAATAAGCCATGCAACAGCAACTCACCGCCATCACCACGATCACCGCCACGCTTGAACTCGTCACCGGTCTGCGCATAGGCGCGGGCGACAGCGAAATGCACATTGGCGGGGTGGACAACACCGTCATCAAACACCCGCACACCCAGTCGCCCTACATCCCTGGCTCCAGCCTCAAAGGCAAAATGCGCAGCCTGCTGGAATGGCGCAGTGGCGCGGTCAAAGAAGAAGCGCTGGGCTGGAAAGACTATGAAAAAGCCAGCGGCAGCGTGCAGCTTGAGGTCAAGCGCATCCTGCAACTGTTTGGCATCAGCGGCGATGCCAAGATGGGGATCGACGAAATGGGCAAGATTGGCCCGACCCGCATCTCGTTTTGGGACTGCAACCTGAACCCCGCGTGGGAAGCGCAAATCCGCGAAGACAATTTTTCACTCACCGAAGTCAAAAGCGAAAACCGCATCAACCGCATCTCGGGCGTGGCCGAGCATCCACGCCAGACCGAACGCGTACCCGCTGGTGCCCAATTCGACTTTCGCCTGTCGGTCAAAAAACTCGCTGGTGACGGCGACGATTTGCTCACCACCGTGCTGCAAGGCCTGAAACTTCTGGAGCTTGACAGCGTAGGCGGCTCGGGTTCACGCGGCTACGGCAAGGTGAGATTTGTCAACCTGCAAATCGACGGCACAGATGCCCAGGCCCGACTGGATGCGGTCAAACCGTTTGGAGGCTAAATCATGAGCAATGCTTTGCTGGCACAAACCATCTACCAGGCAGCCCAGGCACTGCCAGACGTGCAGGCCGCAGAAGTGCTGGACTTCATCTATTTCTTGCGCACCCGTCAAGACCTGGCCGAGCATCGCGACCTGCAAGCCGCTCAACAGGACTCGATGAACCATGTGTGGGACAACGATGTGGATGAGGCCTGGAACCATGTTTGACGCTGGCACTGTTGTTTTGATGCCGTTTCCGTTCAGTGATTCATCAGCGACCAAGCGCCGGCCGGTTTTGATGCTGACGCAACCCGACCACCAGGGTGACTTTGTCGGTATGCCTTTGACCAGCCAACCCCAGCCAGCGCCAGCACTGCATCTTTTGCCTGGCCCTATGGCATTGGGCGGAACACTGCCGTTGGCCAGTTGGGTCAAGACCGATACCGTATATTCACTCAGCGAGACACGGATCATCAAAATCATCGGTCGACTGGGTGATGACAGCCGCGCCTACTGCGTACAGCAGTTGTGTCTGTACCTGAATCGGGGGCGATAACCATGCAAACTTACCGCTTCACCCTGCGCCCGCTCGCCGCGTTTGGCACACCGCTGGCGGGCGACACGCTGTTTGGTCAACTGTGCTGGACGCTGCGCCACCAGTTGGGCAATGCCCGGCTTATCGAGTTGCTGCACGACTACACCCGTGGCCAGCCGTTTGCCGTGTTGTCTGATGCGTTGCCAGCAGGCCATGTGCCGCTTCCCAACGTACCGTCGGATACATGGCAAAAGTCAACTGCAAGCGATGCGCCAGACCGCAAGGCGCTTAAGAAAAAGAAGTGGTTGTCCGCCATCAACTTGACCAAACCCTTTGTGCAATGGCAAGGTTTGGCCAAAAGCGATGCTGAAGTTGCCCCCAATTCCGCCAGCCAGATTGAGCGCGCCCAGCCCCACAACACCATCAACCGCCAAACCGGCACCACGGGTGAGGGCCAGTTTGCGCCTTATGCCATGCCGCAAATCTGGTTTCACCCGGCCATGCTGTTTGACCTGATGGTGGTGTTGGATGACGCGCGGCTGAGCTTGACTGAGCTGACTGCTGCGCTAGTGGCTATGGGTCAAACCGGTTTTGGCCGCGATGCCAGCATTGGGCTGGGCAAGTTTGAACTGGTGGGCGATGTCTCAACCAACAGCCTTCGCGGCGAGGGCGCCGCTCCTACAAATAACACAGCCAACAGCTATTTGACGCTGGGGCCGTGTGCGCCGCAAGGCCTGGGCTTTTGCCCGGTGCGCAGTTTCTACCAGGTAGCCACCCGCTTTGGCCGCCATGGCGATGCAGCCGTTCAGTCCGGCCAACCCTTCAAACGCCCGGTGCTGCTGGCCAAAGCAGGTGCCGTTTTTTGGCCTGAAACACTGGACGCCTCTTGCCAGTTCATCGGTCAGGGTTTGGGTGGCCCGGCCAACCCGGTGTCGCTGGCTATGCCTGAGACCGTGCAACAAGGCTACGCCCCGGTCATTGCCATTGCTCGACCTGTGGAGACTTCTGCATGAATACGTTTTTAAAAACTTATCGGCTGGCGCTGACCCCGCTGTCGCCCATTCACATCGGCTGCGGCGAAGATTTTGAGCCGACCAACTATGTGATTGATGAGGGGGTGCTGTATGGGTTTGACCCGAGTCGGGCAGACCTGGATGCCAGACAGTTGGAAGCTTTAAGCAAGGCTAGTCTTGGCACAGACCCACTTGCCATTCAACGATTTTTCAAAAGTAATGCCAAAGATTTTCTGAAAATTGCCAATGTCAAGATACCTGTTTGCGACGGCATTAAAACCGAATATGCCGGGCTGGGACAGGCTTCAAACGTCGAGCGCAGCGGCAAGCGTGTCATAAATCAATTTTTTATCGAACGCCACGAATGTATAGGTTCAGATAGGCAAGCTTTCATTCCAGGCAGCAGTTTCAAAGGGGCTGTTCGAACAGCTTGGCTAGATGAGCTAAATGACAAGCAAAAGCCCAATGATGTCCAACTCAAATACAACGGCGAAGCGAAATCAACGGCAGCGTTGGAAACGCGCCTTTTGAAGGGCGACTTCAAAACAAGTCCGTTGCGTTTGCTAAAAGTTCCCGATTTCATGCCAATAGCCAGTCTGAATCGTAAGATTTGGTATGCCGTCAACCTAAAAAAAGAACCTGTGAAAAATCGGCAAGGCGAGTTGGTCGTACCCAGAGGAGCCACAACTCGCAAGGAATGTATTCAGGCAGCACAGTTTCGCTCGCTTGCGGCGGACGTAACGCTGCACATGCTGGGCGATGAGTCATCAAAAACCAGCGAATCCCCTGCTGCACAGTTGCGATTGACTGATATGTTGGAAATCGGAAAAAAAGTGAATGCCTATCACCTGCCGCGATTAAAGGCCGAGCTTGAAAAGCTGAATGAACGTGGCTTTGTCAACCCTTACTGGAGCGAAACGGTCACCCATTTGATAACGACCAAGCTTCAGACTTTGATTTCCACGGGTAAGGTGTTTTTAATTCGCTTGGGCCGTTACGGCGGTGCGGAGAGTAAAACTCTGTCTGGCAATGGCGTGGCACAAATCAAAATCATGGAAGGCAAAGGTGCTGACGGTAAAAATAAATTTTCCTTTCAAAACCAGACTAAAACCGTCTGGCTAGCTGCTGAAAGCGACAATGCAGACAGACATCTACTACCCTTTGGCTGGGCACTGGTAGAGATTAATCCCACACAAGATGAACCTGCCATTTCAGAATGGTGTTCCGAGTGGACAAAAAGAGCATCTTCGTCACAAACTCAAAAAACAGACAACCGCAAGGTGGAAAAAGTCCTAGAAGAAGCCGTATGGCCTGCTGCCCGCATCAAATTCAACCGAGCCAATGGCGCACTCAGTGCTGAAAATGCTGGCAAACAAGCCAATGCGACAGCACCACGGGGCGAGATTTTGTTGAATGCGTTAACCAGTTTGCTGCAAAGCAAAATCAGAAGCAACGAGTATGTCAAGGCAAAAGCAGTTGTGCGAGGCAATGAACTGGTAAGGATTGAGCCATGAGCCAGCTTGAAAAGCTCCTGCTACGCATCCTGCGCGGTACGTCTGACAACAGCATCGGCTTTCAGGAATTGTGCGGTTTATTGACGCATATCGGTTTTCAGATGCACATTCGCGGTAGTCACCACATTTTTTCAAAATCTGGTGTGGCTGAATTGATCAACCTGCAGCGCGACGGTGCAAATGCAAAGCCTTACCAAGTCAAGCAAGTTCGCAACGTTATTGTCAAATACAAGTTGGAGGTGTAACTATGGACCACTTTGAAATCATCATTTTCTGGAGCGACGAAGATCAAGCTTTTATCGCCGACGTACCTGAGTTGCCGGGCTGCATGGCCCATGGTGATACGCATGAGGCGGCGCTGGCATCCGTCAAGCAAGCCATGCAGTTGTGGCGTGACACCGCGCAAAGCATTGGCCGCAACGTGCCACAAGCCCGTGGCGGCAGACTGCTGTTCGCTTGATGATGAGATTGCTTTCTTCACCAGCTTCTGATGAGAGTGATTCCGCCATGACCCCTAAACCCCCGCGCGACTGCTCGTACTTCGAGGAATACCCGTACCTCACCGACCCCCAGCTCGACCTGTACGACCGCATGAGCGAGATCAGTGAAGAGGGCTTTTGTGCGGGCTGGATTGTGGATAACGAATACGCCATCTGGGATGCCATCACGCTGGGCAACCCGTCCCCAAGTTACCGCGAGATCAACCCCAGACTGCTGCGGCGCTGCCAACAGCTCTCTGTCGAGATCGGTGACTGGATGTGTTGGACTCTCGAGGGCCCGCAGTTTGGCCCCATGGCGCAGTGGCTGGAGATGGTCAAAGCGCGGATTGAGCTGACCGCTGCCCCAAAATTGTGATGCCCCACGTCCTGACCCTGCCCCGCGCCCACACTCCGCCGCTACCCGAATCGGGCTTCTGGACGCTGGACAACCTGGACTTTTTGCAACACGCCCACTGGCAAGACCGCGCTCAAGCCGAGCACAACGAAGTCTGGTTACAACCCATCGCCTACCTGCTGCTGCGCAATGCCGCCGGGCATATCTGGTGCTATCAGCGCACCGGTGGCGATGCGCGGTTGGACGGACGTTGCAGCTGTGGCGTGGGTGGCCATGTCGATCTGGCCGATGCCGAACCACCTTTTTACCACAATCCTATTGATAGCAGCTCCTGCCCGTCAGATATGCCTTACAGGCCGATTTCACCACTAAATCCGCTGGCCACTCTACGCCACACCCTGCTGCGCGAGCTGACCGAAGAGTTGGGTGCTCATGAGGCTGATGTACGTGACCTGTGTTTTCAAGGTCTCATCTATGAGGGCTTGAGCGCTGTCGGTCGGGTTCATCTGGGTGTAATGTTCACCGCGCAATGGTTGCCTGCACAGGTACCGCAACCGGTGGCCGGAGAATCCCTGCTGGGTCTAGGTTTTCGTCCAGCCATTGACATTGCCAATAATCAGAAATTTGAGCTGTGGAGCAGGATGGCTGCACAGTGCATGCTATGAATAAGATAGTAATTGAAACGGCACCAAGGAATATTCTGCTCTGCACACTAGGTGCTAGCTGGGCCGTCATTCCCGAAATTCTAGGTTGGCTGGCACCCCAGGTGCTGGACTTGTATGCAAACCACCCGCAGCGCAGCGCACTGGATGTATTACGGGCCCAGCATCAGCTTCAGGCACCTGACGAGTTGTGGATTTGCACCACGCAAGGCGCGCAAGCCCAGGCCAGCTTGGTCGGCCTGATGGACTGGTGGAAGTTGCTGGGCACACCCATGCCACTGCGCATCTGGGCCGCGCAAGCTACCGATCAATTGGCCAGTCAAGCCGAGTGCGAGCACATTCGCGAACTAATTTTGCGCACCACTTTGCTGGCCAGCGAACAGGTGGGCACCGGCCAACTGGTGTTGTCGCTCGCCGGTGGGCGCAAAACGATGAGTGCCGACCTGCAAAGCGCCGGGGCCATTTTTGGTGCCAAAGCCTGGCTGCATGTGGTCAGCCCTGAGCCTTCACCAGCAGCCATATTTGCTCGCACACCGACTGAAAAAGCAGAGCAGCCTGCGCTACTGGCGCAGGCTCTAACAGTTGATTTGGCGGCCAGCATCATGCCGCTAGTTGCTGGCATCGGCACGCGCAACGAGTTGCTTGATATCGTCATTGACGGTCAATGCGTTGACAGTGCCAGTTTTGCCTTGCCATTGGCCTCGCCCAGCCAGGTGCTGGCCTGGGCGCTGCCCGAGCAAGGCGACACGCTTCAGCGCGAACTAATGCGCCGTCAGACCCAAAGCAGCCAACTCATGGGCAACTTTTTGGCTCAGTTGGCGCAAAACGAGCACTATGGCAACTGGCGCAGCCTGTACCGACTGCCTCCCGCGCAGATCGACCGCTTGCGCAGCACCCGGCTTGATTCAAACCACACCAATTGGTTGACCGCCTTACCTAAAGCCGACCTGCACCGCCACCTGGGTGGTTGCCTGGACTTGCCCGCCCAGCGTGAAGTGGCGCGTCACATCTGGATCAGCTTAAGCAAAGAAAAACGCCTGCAACGCTTGCAAATGGTCCAGGAGTTGCTATCACAAACAGAGTGGTCATGGGATTGGCCGAGTTCCTTGGGCGGCCAACGTCGCTCCGCAATTCAGGCTGAAATACGAGCCGAGCTGTGCGCCGTCCTGCTGCTGCATGCCAGCACCGCCCAACTGCAGCACAACCTGTATGGTGTGACCGAGCCGCGCATCGCCCTCAAATCTCGCCATCCTCAAGGCTTTAGCGCCTTTGAGAGACCCGGCGAACTCAGCGGCTCGGCGCTGCTGACACACCCGTCCGCTCTGAAGCCCTATGCGCAAGCTATCGTGGCCCAGGCCCGCGCCGAAGGACTGGTCTATCTGGAGTTGCGCGGCAGCCCACACAAATACCGCAAACTTGACCCCGCCGGATTTGTGCGAGATTTACGCCAAGCGTTAATAGATGCCGGTGCCCAAACGAGTGAGACGTTCCAACCCGACAAGCCCCCATCCCAAATGGGCAACTTGCGCATCGGCTTCATCTGGATTCTGGACCGCCGCCAGCCCCATACGCTCTCAAAAACAGTGCAGCAAGCGGTTATTGCCAAAGGGATGACAGGTGATTTTCTATTGGGACTGGACTTGGCCGGTGACGAAGCATGTAACTCGCCCGAGCAATTGGCAGAGCACTTCATGCTTGCTTTTGCCAACTGCCTGCCCATCACCATCCACGCTGGCGAAGGCGAAGCCGCACACAACATCTGGCAGGCCGCCTACCATTTGCACGCTGATCGTATCGGTCACGGCCTGACATTGGCAGACAACTCGAAGCTGGCTGCGCGTTTTCGCGACCGGGGTATTTGCCTGGAACTTTGCCCCACATCCAACCGCGAAGTGGTTGGTTTTGCCGACCCGGCTTACCCCGAATCAGCCGATTTGCCCCGCTACCCCTTGCGTCAATTTATGCAAGCCGGGCTGCCAATTGCGCTGTGTACAGACAACCCAAGCATCAGCCGTACCACGCTGGCAGGTGAATTTTTGGCTGCAGCCCGCATGAGCGACGGCGGTTTGAGCCTGTGGGAATGTCTGGCCCTGATACGCCAGGCCTTTGTCCACGCATTTTTGCCCAGTGTCCGGCGCGAGGTATTGCTCAAACAGGTAGATGCACAGGTGTTTGCCATGATTGCGCTTTTAACTGAATAAACCATGACCGCCTACCACACCCACCTCTGTCTTGTCTCCGCGCAGGCCACGCCCAACCTGCTACCTGTGCTTGACGAGGCCTGGCGCCCCAAAAAAGTGGTCTTGGCTTGCAGTGTGCAAATGAAGCACGCCGCACTGGCCTTGCGCTCAGTGATTCAGGCCAAAGCCTCCGGCATGCTGGTTGAAACTCTGGAACTACCCAACGCCTACGACTACGCCGCGTTGTCCGACACATTTTTATCCTACTTGGTCGGGCATGCCGATGAAAACATCGCCTTGAACGTTACTGGCGGTACCAAGTTGATGGCGGTGGCAGCGCAAGAAGTTTTCCGCTCTGCAGGCAAACCGGTGTTTTACGTCAACGTTGAAACCGACGACGTGCTGGTCATTGGCGAGCAGGCCACCAGTCAGCCGCTGCGAGCCAAGCTCAAGGTGCATGAGATGCTGCGCGCCCATGGCTACAGCGTCAGCACCCACGAGCACCCCCAGATCACGCGCGAGTTGCGCGACCTCACAGCACGACTCATTGATCATGTAGCCAGCGCTGGTCGGGCTTTAGGAACTATTAATGCGAAAGCACGAATGGCGCGTGACGATCCCGCTCTAAGGGTCGATTTGACCCCCGCGCAGTACGACTCGCGCTCGCTGGCAGACCTGCTTGATCTGTTCATCGAAGCCGGCCTGCTGCGCCAAAGCGGTCAGGCACTGACCTTTAAAAACGAAGAAGCACGCTTTTTTGTCAATGGCGGCTGGCTGGAGTCGCATGTGTATGAAGCCCTGCAAACGTTGCGCGCCCAGCACGAGGCCCTGACTGATGTCGCTATGGGCGTTAAAGTGAGCTTTGGCGGAGCCGACCCCCGAAGTCAAGGCAAAGCCCGCGACAAAAATGAGATCGATGTGGCGTTTTTATACCGAAATACCCTGCACCTGATCGAATGCAAAACCGCCAACCTGGCCCAAGGCGGCAAAGGTGATGACACGCGCGCCACAGAAGCGCTGTACAAAATGGAGTCGCTCCTGAAGCTTGGTGGCTTGCGCACCCGTGGCATGGTGGTGGACTACCGAGGCCAATTGGCCAGCAGTGAAGCTGACCGCCAACGCGCTAAAGAAGCCGGCATTGCCATCGTATCTGGTGCACAACTCAAGGACCTCAAAGGTGCCATCAGCCGGCTCTGGCTGGTCAAAGGAGAGTGAGTGTTTTTCATGCCCCTGCCCATCGCCCGCTACCGCTTCACCGCCCGTGTGCAGCAACCCTTAAGCCTGCCCGATTACGCTGGCTCATTGTTGCGCGGCCAGTTTGGCGCGGCATTGCGCACTGTGGCTTGCATGACCCGTCAGCACACCTGCCCGGGTTGCCCACTCATCCCTACTTGCCCTTACACACGTATTTTTGAGGCCCCGCCACCGCCAAAAGGCAGCCATGCATTACAAGATTTCAGCAGTATCCCCAACCCCTACATTATTGAGCCACCCACACCGGGCGCACGTGTTTTGGATGGTGATGACGACTTTACTTTTAATCTGGTGCTGGTTGGCCACGCCACCGAACAACTCGCGTTGATCATTTTTGCCCTGCAACGCGCCCTCAGCCAGGGCTTAACGCGCCAGCGCGTACCGGCTGATTTACTGCAAGTTGATTGGGTTGATGCGACTGATACGCCGCACCTGATTTGGCATATTGCTCGGCCAGTGCTGCTGGAACACCTTGCTCAAATCACACCACCCGCTATGAATAATGTAGCTTCAAATGCTCAGCAGAAAAGCGCTTCACCCAAAAACCGACAAAGCATCTCGCTGCACATCATTACTCCTTTGCGCCTGCAAAGCCAGGGTAAGCCGCTAGGTGTTGGCCAGCTCACACCCCGTGTATTGATCGCCACTCTGGCACGTCGGGTGGCCCTGTTGATGGAATTTCATGCCGCTCAAAGCGGGTGGGGCGAGGCCGCCAAACGCATCACCCATCTAATGGGCGGGAGCCTCAGCGACACGCAAACCCTGCACTGGTTTGACTGGACGCGCTATTCAAGCCGCCAGCAGCAAGAAATGACCCTGGGGGGCGTGCTGGGCCAATGGACCTTGCACGGCGACGCTGCCGCCTTGACTGAAATTTACCCTTGGCTGTGGCTGGGCCAATGGCTGCACATTGGCAAAAATGCAAGCATGGGACTAGGTGGCTACACGCTGCAATAAAACTTTGCAAGTTTGAATTTTTCAGTAGTGTCGCAACTTCAGACTTCCTGATCCGCGCTAAGCAAATGCGACAAAAATCGGAATCAGGCGTGGCACTTGTGGAAGCGGCATCTTGCCGCTTTCCCCAGCTTCTGCGGCTGGAAGCCACAGCTACAAGACGCGATCAGTG
>CAIYNH010000683.1 GCA_903927495.1 uncultured beta proteobacterium | reverse complement strand
GCTCTGTTCACCAGTCTTTCAACTGGGGTCTGAGGAATGTCTGGACATGGTCGAGACCAGTCACCCAAAAGCTAAAAAATCGCGAATGCATCAAAGATTTTCTGGCGATACCCCTGGCTCGTGCTTTATTGCTTTGCAACTGAGTCAAGACTGTCTCAGCCCATGCGGGTTTCAATCACTATCGCAACCGCCAAAATTCCAATTGCAAAAAGCCAACTCAATGGGGATGTTTGGCAACAACCCCAGCCGTAGGGCTAACCCCAAGCCTGGGCGCTAAAGTCCAAAACAACAGCAAAGTCGCTGCGCTTGGTTTTCAGTTGCCATTGAACTTCAGCCCATCGCGCTGCTGAAAACTATCACGCCAGTCGCTACTGCTTGGTGTCATGCCAGTTTCGGTAACCACCAGCGCTGAAAACACCAACCCCCAACCCCCAAACCCCAAAACGAACTGTTCAGCCCGTCACCCCCACGCAAACACCCGAACAGTTGATGCCGGGGATTTGGTGGGGGTGATAAAGACAGCGGGCTAAACAGTCCGTTTTTTAACGTCCAAACAACAACCCCCTCCCGTCCCCCCAGGGGAAGCGCCAGGTCAGAGCGAGAGGGTAATTTGTGAAGCCCTCGAAATCAACTTCAAAGGGGCTATTCATGGACATCAACCAAATCATCACTGACAAAATCATTGCTATTCTGGAGCGTGGCACCACAACCCAAGGCAAACGCTGGACAGGCAGTACCGGCCACGGCATCCCAACCAACGCCAAAACAGGCGAGCAATACCGCGGCATCAATGTTCTGGTGCTTTGGGCTGAAATGGCAGACAGGTCCTATGCATCAAGCCAATGGCTGACCTACAACCAAGCTGCAGAACTCGGAGCCCAAGTGCGCAAAGGAGAAAAGTCGGTTCTATGCTGCTATTACAAAACCGTCGAGAAAAAAGACAACCAGGATGATTTGGAAGGTGAAAAATATTTCATGGCAAAGCCCTTTTGGCTTTTCAACGTGGCGCAAATCGACAACCTGCCAGCCGACATGCTCACCACAAAACCGATCAACGTATTCAATCCGGTGCAGGAAGCAGAACAAATTCTGGTCAACAGCAAAGCACAGATTAACTACGGATTTGACAGTGCCTACTACTCACCCGCCACTGACAAAATCTGCTTACCAATACGTGAACGCTTCACCTCAGAATCAAATTTCTACGCCACAGCACTTCATGAACTGACCCATTGGACAGGCAACGAAAGCCGCCTGAATCGTACTTTCGGAAAACGCTTTGGTGATGAGGCTTATGCATTTGAAGAACTGATCGCCGAACTCGGAGCCGCTTTCACAGTAGGTCAATTGGGATTTATCGATGCCACCATTGAAACCCATGCCGACTATGTGCAAAGCTGGATCAAGGTTCTGAAGAATGACAAGAAAGCCATCTTTACAGCAGCCAGCCAGGCCGCCAAAGCTGCCGACTTCATTTTGAACAAGGCAACCGCCACGGCAGCACACTGAGCGGCCAAAGAAAACCCAACATCACCCCGAAATTCCGGGGTGAAAAAAATGAGCTCTTGGAGGGAAGCTTCGCGAATCCCCCCGCCGCTGGGCATCCCCCACCACAGATGCATTGACATTGACATTGATAGTGAGAGATCAATGTCAAAACCGAGACCGCATCTGGTGAACGGTGCATCCCGCCGCTTTCACCGCCAAATTGTTTCACCCATGACAACTGAAGGCACATGGCCAACTGTGCTCAACCCTTTGCTCTATATAACGTTTGGTTATATAATAACCAGAAGCTATATAGAAAGACGTTGTCATGCTCAATTCACCACTTTGGTTTCCAAAACGCCTCGTGCTCGCGCATTGCGTTTTCATCATCCATCTGACAACGCCAAGGTCACGACTTGAGGAGGCCGAACTGCGTTGTGAGCTGATGCGCTTGCGGTTGTTTGGCAAATAACAGAACTACAAATTTATGTTGCGGTCCTTGGTTCACCTGGAAGACATCCTGATGCCATGGTCAGGTCTTTTGTTTGGACTTTTTGCCCCAATTTCAATCAATGCGCATAGGCGTGAGTCGTTTCTCTGGGGGGAGATCACTGCCTACTTTGCAGCGACTGGTTTGCTTGGTATTGGGTTGTGGTGGTGGCAAAGTGAAGATGCTGCCAGTGGCTGGACATGGTCACTGTGCGTTTTGGCTGGACTGGCATTGGCATTCTGGTGGTATCGCATTGGGGTGCAAATGCTGGATCATTCGAAGGATCGACTGACCAAAAAATCAAGTTTGGTGCGTGTTGGACGCACTGACGTGCGCTCCGTGGCAAGTGCATTGCCTGCACCCCGCAAAGAATACGATCCCAGAATTTTTCACTGTGAAAATGATTTTTTCCTAGGGGTGGATGTATTTGGGATGCCGATCTACTGGGGCGCATCATTGCCACATACGTCGATTTCCGGCACCAGTGGCTCTGGCAAGGGGCGCAAGCTACAAGACTTGGCGGCGCAGTCCATCTTGAACGGTGAAGCACTTTTCTACCTTGACCCCAAAGATGATGAATGGGGACCGCACGCTCTGTTCACTGCCTGCCAGGAACATGGAGCGACGTATCACTATCTTCGGCTGTTGCCTGAGTCGCCTTTCCAAATCAATTTGCTGGACGGCGCTAAAGATTGGGAAATTCAGGAATTGCTTGAAGCCACTTTGGGACTGGCTGACGTTGGTGCAGGATCAGATTTCTACCGCTCCAAGGATCGACATGCTGCACGGGAAGCTGCACGAATTGCGGCCAGTGGGAATTTGACCATTGCGCAGGTGTATCGCCGGATGGATTCTGATGAATATTGGCATGAAGAATCCCCCGGCTTTTTAGGCAAACTGGGTGAATTGGCCGAGGTCGATGCCATCAATGCCAAATCCGGTGCCTTCTCTATTGCTGACGTGATTGCCAATGGTGGTGGCGTTTACGTGGTGGGCTCGATGACGCTCCAAGCGGTAAAGCGTGCACAGCAAATGATATTTGTGCGTATCCAGCAAATTGCAACAGCACGCGACCGGATGGAAGGCAAACAGCGCACGGTGTGCGTCATTGCCGATGAAGCCAAGTACCACATCTCTCGGCCAGTCTTACAGGGTCTGGGTGCCAGTCGTGACAAGGGCATGCGGGTTGTATTGGCGTTTCAGTCATTCATGGATTTGAAGGATTGTCCAAATGATCTGAATCCCGATATGGTCGTGGGTGCCATTGTTGAGAACACGCCATGCAAATTGATTTACCGGCTTGAAGACCCTGACACCGCCGATTGGCTTGCCAGGAAATCTGGCATGGTGCTGGTCGATGACGAAGCGCGAACGATTGAGAAAAACATTGTTTTGTCCGAGACAGCACTTGGTGAGCGGACAGTTCGCCAGGGTGAACACTTTTTGTTTGACACCAATAAATTGATGAACTTGCCATCAGGCTGGAGTGTGCTGTTTGGTCGGGGTGTTGCGCAAGCTTGTTATGTCAGCCCGTACCGGGTGACGAAATCCATTGAAGCCATCACGCCTACAGCGGCACCAATTGCCGAAGTAGCAACAACCGTTATTGATGCAATTGAGACTGTGCCGTCAGTGCCGACCAAGGTGATCAGAAAAAAAACTGGTGGCAATACTGATGATGAATTTTTTAGCCTGGAGTAGCCAAAATGAAAGAGCAAAGTCGTGAAGTTAATTCGGTTGATCCAGGTGAGGCGATCAAAGCACCCCCAACTGGGGTTCGCCGTGGAAGTTGTCTGATTACGAACCCAGCAAAACGGGTGGCACGGGCGTTGGAAAAACGCAGACTGGTACTGCGTTTTCTGAGAGATGAAATTTGGACCAGTGCAGATATTGTCGGAATGCTGTTGGGCATCAGTTATCCAGCAGCGCACATTTTGTTGAAAGTCATGGAACGCGATGGGTTGACCACGTCAAGCGAGATGTTTGTGCGCAGCAAACGCGGTGCTCAGCGTGCTGTGCTGCATGGGATTACTGCCCAAGGGTTGGCTTATGCGTGGGATATGACCGAAGTTCAGGAATCGCGTCACCCATGGGAGCCAAGCAAGACCAATCCACTGTTTGTGCCGCACAACATTGAGACACAGCGAGCTCGACTTCGCGCAACGCATAAAGGCTGGCACACATGGCGACCAGCACGAGCACTTATGGGGCTGGGTTTACCCAAGTTACCCGACGGTGAAGTGGTTGATCCGAGTGGTCTGAAGGTGGCTGTCGAAATTGAGCGGGAAATCAAGACCGACAAGCGGTATGAGGCTGTGATCGGTGCCTACGTGGCTCAGATGAAAAAAGATGAGCGTTGGGACCGGGTTGATTACCTATGTCCGGATGTCGAATTTGCAGCCCGGTTGGCGAGAGTGTTTGGACGGTTGAAACAGCTTCGGCTGGAGGGACAGACGGGTGTACCGGCTAAGGTTGGCAATCTTGAGCAGGTGCATCTTGACCGGTTTCGGTTCTATTCCAATGAGGCGTGGCCTGACGGTAAATTTGTTGTGGCCACGCAGGTGGTGAAGACATGACAAAGCCGTTTCCGATGACCAGAGTGGCGTTTTCTGCGCTGGTGCTGGTCGTTCGGGGATTTTGGGCTTTGCCTTGGTGGGTGATGCTGGGGGTTGGTTTTGTTG
>CAIYNH010000682.1 GCA_903927495.1 uncultured beta proteobacterium | reverse complement strand
TGCACAAAGCACTATCCATATGATAGCGATGTGGCAACTGTTCCGTGATATTGAGGTCTGAGCCCGACTCGGGTTGAAGCAGCTGACTCAATAAAGCACCAGCGAGCCGAATCGGGATCCGACCCCAAAATCACTGCGCCTGTGGCGGTTGCGGGCAGCGCCATGCAAAGTCCAACCAAGTGCAAAGGGCGTAACTAAACCACGTCTGCTTGCTTGGCTCCAGGCCGGGCAAATCCGCTTTCGGCCCATGCCAGCGCGCTATTGCGATTGAGTTTGAAGGATGCAGCGATGCGTACTTGGGCGAGCAATTCTTGACCTGCGTCATGAGCGCTCAGGATGGCATACGGGTTCTCGTCATCGGGCACGATGTCGAGCATGACCGTGATTCGTGCCAGTCCGACGCTGATGTCTATGCTCTGGTGCAACGTGGCGTGCAATTGCTGTTCATGTCGGCGCACAAATTCGCTGGCGGTCTTGACCAGGGTGCTGAAGGCGTTGCCATCCAGCGGTTTGGGGTTCTTTTTGTCGCGCCCCATGGTCCACGGCCCGACCAAGGCTGGCTCGGGCTCACCTTCTTTAATCATGGCCACGGCCCAGCCGTCATCGTCTTCATTTTTGATGACCTTGGCGGTCCAGCCGTCGCTGCACCAAAGGCGGGGTTCTTGAATAGTCGTGGGTTCTGGGCGCAATGTGGGAAGTCTTTATAAATTAGGAATTTGGCAGAAAACCAGAGTAATAATGCAGCTATGCGCCGCTTTCAAGAAGGTCATTAGAACATTAACTTTTCTTCTGGAGATGCCACCATGCTCTGGAGCAGGCTCTTTCGACATCCAATTAAAACCAGAATTACCCTCGGCACCCTGACCATATTTGTCATTGGCATTTGGTCGCTGATGTCCTACGTCAGCCAAATGTTGCGTGTCGATATGGAGCGGGTCTTGGGCAGCCAGCAATTCTCCACGGTGTCCTTGATTGCAGCTGAGGTGAATCAGGAGATCGTCAGTCGAATCACTCTCCTGGAAGCGCTGGCACAGGGAATCACCACCAAACATCTCGATGATTCTGAGGCTTTGCAAAAAATACTGGAAGCTCGCCCCACACTGCAGACTTTTTTCAATGATGGCGTGGCATTTGGTGGTGTTGATGGAACAGTGCTGGCCGATTTTCCAATGGTTCCGGGGCGCGTCGGTGCCAACTTCAAGGATCGGGATTACATCCTTGGTCCAATCCAACAGGGCCGGGTGACGATTGGTAAACCGGTACGCAGCGCGTTGACGCAAAGCCCGAGTTTTGTCATCGCTGTCCCTGTGAAGGATACACAGGGTCAGGTGATCGGCGTGCTGGCCGGTGTAATCGACCTGGGTAAAGCCAATTTTCTCGACCGGATTACCGCCAATACCTATGGTCTGACGGGGGGCTACCTGGCAGTTGTTCCCAAGAGTCGGTTGATTGTTACAGCCACTGACAAGCGTCGCATCATGGAGGAGTTACCCGTGTCCGGCATCAGCCCGGCGCTGGATCGTTTTATTCAGGGTCACGAGGGCACCCAGATTTTTGTCAATCCTCTTGGTGTGGAGGTGCTGGCTTCGGCCAAGGGGGTCCCTGCGGCAGATTGGTACATGGCGACTATGTTGCCCACCGAAGAGGCTTTCGCGCCGATCCGCTCGATGCAGCATCGCATACTGCTCGCGACGGTGTTGCTGACGCTGCTGGCGGGCGGCTTGATCTGGTGGATGTTGCGTCGCCTGTTGTCGCCCCTGCTGGCATCACTGAAAACCTTGACCATTCGGGCCGTTACTAACCAACCGCCAGAGCCGTTGCTGGTCCACAAGAAGGACGAAATAGGTGACCTGATAGACGGCTTCAATCACCTACTGGAAACCCTGAATCAACGTGAAAAAGCACTCCAGGAAAGCGAAGAGCTCTATCGCTCCGTGACTGATCAGGGGCAGGCCCTGATCTGGCTGGCCGGCTTAGACAAGGGCTGCTATTACTTTAATCAGCCTTGGTTGAACTTTACCGGAAGATCATTGCAACAAGAGTTTGGCAATGGTTGGGCCGAAGGGGTGCATCCCGACGATTTGCAGCGCTGCCTGGACGTTTACCTGAAAGCCTTTGACCTGCGCGAGTCATTCAGCATGACGTATCGCTTGCGCCACCATGACGGCCAATACCGCTGGATTCTGGATGATGGAGCGCCGCGCTACGATAGTCAGAACCAGTTTGTGGGTTTTGTTGGCCATTGCCTGGACATTACCGAAGGCAAACAAGCCGAGGAGATCAATACGTTCTTGTCCCAAGTGAGCTGGGTGATGCCAGACGAGCGATTTTTTGATGCTTTGGCTCGGTTTCTCGCCCAAAGCCTGCAAATGGACTATGTCTGCATTGACCGACTTGAAGGCGATGGATTGACAGCCACAACCTTGGCAGTTTGGCAAGACGGCGAATTTCAGAGTAACTTGACCTACTCTCTGGCTGATACACCGTGCGGCGAGGTGGTGGGCAAAAAAGTTTGCTGTTTCCCGGCCAGTGTCTGCCAGTTTTTTCCGAGCGACCGGGCACTCGAGGAGCTACATGCAGAGAGTTATGTTGGCGTGACTCTATGGAGTCACAGCGGGCAGCCGATTGGATTGATTGCGGTAATTGGCAAGTACCCTCTGAAGAATCGTGCGCATGCTGAAGCCACCTTGGAGCGGGTCGCTATTCGTGCTGCCGCTGAATTAGAGCGATTGCAAGCCGAGGCGGCCTTGACCGAGAGCGAAGCCCGCTATCGCACCTTGATCGACTGGACCCGCGAAGCGGTTGCCGTGCACCGGGCCGGTAGAGTGATTTATGTGAATCCGGCGGCTATACAGATGATGCGTGCCAAGTCAGCCGAAGAACTGCTGTCCAAGCACATTCTTGATTTTGTTCATCCCCACTTTCGTCCGATTGTGTTGGCGCGGATCAAAACCGAGACGGAGGCGGGTTTGCCGATGCCGATGATTGAAGAGAAATTTCTTCGGCTTGATGGTGAAGTGATCGATGTGGAAGTTCAGACCACGCCAATCACCTATCTTGGTGGCACCGCTGTCCAAGTGGCCATGCGTGACGTGACCCAGCAAAAACAAGCGGAAAAAGACCTGCTGCTGGCCG
>CAIYNH010000681.1 GCA_903927495.1 uncultured beta proteobacterium | reverse complement strand
GCCTGCCTGAAGATTGCCATCGTCGAAGACCATGGCGACCTGCGCGACCTGTTTGTCGACTTTCTGACGGAGATGGGACACGAGGTTGCAGGCTACGGCTGTGCCGATGACCTGGACGATCACCTTGCCGATGGCACGGTAGACCTGCTGATTCTTGACCTGAACCTGCCCGGTGAAGACGGCTACAGCATCGCCCAGCGGCTGCGCACGGCGCACCACGAGATGCACATCCTCATGCTGACGGCGCGCAACGCGGTGGCAGACCGCATCCTGGGCTACGTCAGCGGAGCCGACAACTACCTCACCAAACCGGTGTCCCCGCAGGAACTTGCCATTGTGGTGGACGGCATCATGCGCCGGGTCACGGCGGTGCGCGCACACAGGGAGCACGTCACTATCGACACCGAGCGGTTGGAATTGATCGGGCCGGATGGCCAAGTCGCCCTGACACCGCCCGACGTGGTGCTGCTGAAAAACCTGGCCGAGGCACCCGGCCGCAAGCTGGCCTACTGGCGACTGCAGGAGTTGCTGCACATTGAACCCGACGACAGCGGCAAAGCCGCGCTGGAAGTGCGCATCTCACGCCTGAAAAAGAAGATGCACGAAGCCGGCGTGCCGGACCCGGGCATCAAATCGCTATGGAAAGAAGGCTACCAGCTCTGTGGGCCGGTGCAGATAGTGCCCTGACGAGAACGACCCGATTGCGTGTTTGACGCTATCACGGTGATTGAGTCGGCGCCGGAGTTCATGGCTGCACGGGGCTGAACCATCTGCATGACACCGGCACCGAACTGAATGGCAAGCCGTCTTGACGTGGGGCCTTCTGGCATCAGAGGCTTTTAGCGTGTTATGAAATTGGAAGTGCGGACCATCAGCCCTGCTGATTATGGTGCCGGATACACCCGCACAAGCCGGTGATGAATCAGCATAACGGCCTCTAGCGCCCGTCTGGTATGCGCAAGCAGCTACCAAAAAAATAGCAAAATAGCCTTACGGCAAGTCATCACCCGGCAGCGGGGGCAGGTCCGGGCTGGCGGCCAGCCAGGCGTCGAAACCGGCCGGGTCGCCGCGCGCCTGACGCTCCTTGAAATACGCCTCGGTCTTTAGCGCCGACACCTTTTCGGCAATAGCGGTCACAAAAAACTGGTTCATCGAGACTTTTTCTTCCTGCGCCACCAAACGGGCGTAAGCCAGCAGCGACTCGGGAACCCGCAACGCATAGTTGGACATCAATTTTCTCCCCGGTTCAGTAGTTGCAAAAAGGCCGCTGGTGCGAGCACCGGCAGCGCAAATTTTTCAGCGGCATCAAAGTCGCCCACGTTAAAAGTCACCAGTGCATCGGCCCTGCCGTTGAGCGCTGTCTCAAGCACCATTTCGTCTGCCGCATCGCGCAATTGCGGCCGCCAAAGGTAAAACATATGCACCGGCTCAACTCGCAACACCAGCGCATCCAAAAAAGCATCGACCATGGCCTCGTTGCGCTGGCCTGCAGCGAGTTGCTCAGGTCGCTTCAAAACGGCTTCGTACTCCAGGAACAAGGGCACCGAAGCCAACAGGCGAAACCTGTTCAGGCGCAGCGCTGCAAGCAAGGCAAACGAAGCCCCATTGCGGCTGCGGGCTGCAGCTACCAGCACATTGGTGTCGAGCACCAGACGCCTAAAAGTCATATCGCTGATGATATTACAAAGTCAACAGAAGTCAAGCCAGGAACAAGTCCTATCGCCTGATTTGCAACGAACTCACCAACGCCTGCAATGCCGCCGCAGAGACTGCAATCCCCACGTTGAACTGGCGCTGTTTGGCATGCGGCAGGTGCGTCGGCAGTAAAGAGGTATTTTTGAACTGCGGTTGTAATCAGTTCAAGCTTTGCTGCAACAGGGCTGACTTACAGGTCTGACTTGTTGCCTGTTACCCGGTTAACAGGTAGGATTCGCGAATGTCGATTCAGGATTTCTCGTGCGTAGATACCCGCGCTTTGTTTGAGACGGGGAAAAGTGCGCGGTTTGCCAATGTCAAGAAAGCCGCAGAACGCAAACTCGCACAGCTTGACGCTGCGCCTTCGTTGAATTTCATGAAGGCCCCACCCGGCAATGACCTCAAAGAGTACGACGGCGCATGGCATGTGCGGATCAATGACAAATGGCGCTTGACCTTCAAGTGGGGCGACAGTGGACCGTATGACGTGTTGATTGAAGACCCGCATTGATCGTGGGCGTATTTTTTAAAGCAATGGAGTGCCTCATGTTTAAAAATGGTATGCGTCCTGTTCACCCAGGAGAAGTCCTATTGGAGGACTACATCAAGCCCATGGGCATCAGCGTGCGTGCGTTGTCGCTGGCCTTGCACATTCCGTATTCGCGTCTGCGCGAGATCGTCGATGGTGCTCGTGGCGTATCGGCGGATACGGCGCTGCGACTTGAGCGCTATTTTGGAAGCGAGGCCCAAGGCTGGCTGAATCTTCAAGCGGCGTATGACCTGCGCGTTGCTGAAAAACTCAATGCCAAGACCATTGCCAAGGAGATTGCCCCGTTGGCATTGGCGGCACGACCCAACACACCCGCACAAGCCGGTAAAGATTAGGCATAACGGCCTCTAGCGCCCGGCTGGCAAGCACCAGCAGCTACCAAAACAATAGCAGAGCGGCTTATTGCAAGTCATCACCTGGCAGCGGTGGCAGGTCGCATCAACCATGGCCTCGTTACGTTGG
>CAIYNH010000680.1 GCA_903927495.1 uncultured beta proteobacterium | reverse complement strand
TATTCGTCGCAGGCAACCATTCCGCCAGGTAATGCACCACAGGAATGCCGCAAAGATGAAAAAGGGGTCCTATTAATTGATGATCTTGGCCCGCCTTGGTGATTGCCAAGTGCTGGCACGGAGCATGGCGGGTCAACTGCCAGTGTTGCATTCTTTGGTTGTTGGCAGCCCAATGGAGCCTCGGGTGTTGACTCATTTTGTATACAATGCTAGATATTTTGTATTTATTTTGCCGATTAGTGAATACCCTAAGTGACTTTTATAAATACCAATGGAAAATCAAAATATGCGAATTTCTGACAAATTACGTGAAAAGATCGAAGAGCAAATTGCCACTGGTGAGTTTCCGCCGGGCAGCGCGCTTGATGAAGCCATGCTGGTTGAAGCGAATGGCGTGTCACGCACGCCCGTACGTGAAGCACTGATCCAGTTGGCTGCAGATGGCTTGATTGAAATAAGGCCACGTCGCGGCGCTGTGGTCGCCAGCATTGGTCCGGCGCGTTTGATCGAAATGTTTGAGGTCATGGCCGAGCTTGAATCCATGTGCGGTCGACTCGCAGCCAGGCGCATGACGGTCGTTGAGAGAGTCGAGTTGCAGGTAGCGCACAAGGCTTGTGAAGCTGCGCAGCTCAAGCAAGACCCAGACGCTTATTTTTACTGCAATGAGCAATTTCATGCGGCCATCTACGCCGGCAGTCATAACAAGTTTTTATGTGAGCAAGCGATGCTGCTGCACCGCCGCCTACGCCCGTATCGGCGCCTGCAACTGCGGGTGCGAAACCGGATGGGCATCTCGTTCAAGGAGCACGAATCAATCGTCCGGTTTATTGCTGCCGGTGATGCCGACGCTAGCGCTGCAGCTTTGCGCGATCATGTGATCGTGCAGGGCGAGCGCTTTGGTGACCTGCTGGCTTCATTGTCGGAATTGGTGGCCGTGGCCTCCGACTAAATTTCTTTTTCCCGCAACCTCAAAACCATTAGGAGACATTCTTGAAACTTATTCGTACTATCGCTTTCAGCTCAGTCGCACTTGCTGTTGCATCGCTGAGTTTTGCCGCCGACAACATCAAAATTGGCCTCCAGGGACCGCTCACGGGTGGTTCAAGTCCGATGGGTGTTTCCATGCGCGACGGTGCCAAGCTCGCCGTCACCGAAATCAACGCCAAGGGCGGATTGCTGGGTCGCAAGATCGAAATGATCGAACGTGACGATGAAGCCAAGAACGAGCGCGGTGTGCAAATCGCCCAGGAACTCATCAACAAAGAGAAAGTTGTGGCTACCGTGGGTTACATCAATTCAGGCGT
Organism: uncultured beta proteobacterium; assembly: GCA_903927495.1. GTDB lineage: Bacteria > Pseudomonadota > Gammaproteobacteria > Burkholderiales > Burkholderiaceae_C > Rhodoferax. Next base: position 2,405 of record CAIYNH010000680.1, on the reverse strand, counting down.
GGCCCTGGCTTCGCAGCGCTTTTACCAGGAAGCCAAGATTCCTGTGATGAACAACGTGGCTACGGCAACCACGATCACCGCGCAGTTTGCTGACCAGCCAGAAAATTATGTGTTCCGCAATTCGGCCAATGACTCCATTCAATGCGCCATGATTGTTGAAGAACTTATTGGGCGCAAAAAATTCACCAAGGTTGCGATCCTGGCTGACTCCACCAACTACGGCCAGCTCGGCCGCGCCGATCTGGAAAAAGCCCTGGCAGCCAAAGGCATTACCGCCGTTGCCACCGAGAAGTACAACATCAAGGACGTTGACATGACTCCCCAGTTGCTCAAGGCCAAAGAGGCTGGTGCAGAAGTGGTCATTACCTACGGCATTGGCCCGGAACTGGCGCAAATTGCCAACGGCATGATCAAGCTGGGCTGGAAGGTACCCATGATGGGCTCCTGGACCCTGTCCATGGCGAACTTTATTGACAACGCAGGTGCCAACGCGGATGGCGCGGTGATGCCACAAACCTTCATTCAGGAAGGCAACACAGCCAAACGCAAGAGCTTTATCGATGCCTACCAAAAGGCTTACAAAGTGACCCGTATCCCATCACCCGTGTCAGCCGCACAAGGCTACGACTCTGTCTATTTGCTGGCCGCAGCCATCAAACAGGCGGGCGCAACCGATGGCCCTAAAGTGCTGGCCGCACTGGAAGACCTGAAGGCCCCGGTTGAAGGTGTTGTGACAACCTACAACAAGCCTTTCTCCAAAGCTGACCATGAGGCCATCACCATCAATATGGCGGTGATCGGTAAAGTTCAGGATGGCAAGGTGTTGTATGCCTACGAAGAAGACAAGAAAAAGGGCGGCGAAATCCGCACCAAAGCAGTTAAGGCTACCAAGTAAGGTCTGGAGTTAAATTAGTCTGCAACGCATGTCCAACGGGCGTTTGCAGCTATTTTAGTCATAGCATCTTCGAGCAACAAGAGAACCGGATCTGGTCCGGCACGACAACGTGGGTTCGCCTTGATTTGAATGGGGATTTGGCATGGAAATATTTCTACAACTAATCTACAGCGGTATTGCGCTGGGCATGATTTACGGCGTGATTGCGTTCGGCTATCAACTGACCTTTGCCACCTCGGGCACTCTGAATTTTGGCCAGGGTGAATCCTTGATGCTCGGTGCGCTGGTGGGATTGTCCTTGGCTGGCACCATTCACGGTGGACCGTACCTTAACTACTGGCTGATGATTCCTCTGGTGGCCTTGTTTGGTGCGGCTCAGGGCGCTTTTGTCGAGTGGATCGGGGTCCGGCCTGCTATCAAAATAAAGAGCGAGTTTGGCTGGATCATGTCGACCATCGCGTTGGCCATTATTTTTAAGAATGTGGCTGAAAACATATGGGGCAAGGACGATCTGAAATTTCCTTCGCCCTTGCCTGAAGCACCGCTGAAATTTCTGGGGGGCAACATTTTGCCGATGGAAATCGTAGTGGTGGTGGGTGCCCTGGCGATGATGGCCATGATCGAAATCTTCAACCGCAAATCCATTTACGGCAAGGCAGTGGTAGCCACTTCAAACGACCGTGATGCCGCTTCGTTGATGGGCATCAATACCGGCGTGGTGATCACCTTCTCTTATGCCCTGTCTTCGGTGACAGCGGCAGTAGCGGGCGTGCTGGTTGCACCCCTGACCCTGACCGGTGCCACGATGGGCTCGGTGCTCGGCCTCAAAGCCTTCGCGGTGGCCATTATTGGTGGCTTGACCTCGGGTGTGGGGGTGATTGTGGGTGGCCTGATTCTGGGTATTGCCGAAACCACCACCGGTTATTACATCTCCACCGGCTACAAAGACGTGCCTGGACTGGTGCTGCTACTTCTGGTATTGGCAGTGAAGCCCGCCGGCTTGTTTGGTAAAGCAGCCATCAAAAAGGTTTGACGACTATCCGCCACCATGAAAAATCAAACTAAATCACTTTTATTGATGCTGGGCGGCCTGGCTGCGCTGGGCTTGTTTCCGGTGCTGGTGCCTAACCCGTACTACATCCACCTGGTAGAAACCATCCTTATCTACGCTATTTTGCTGTTTGGCCTGGACATTGTGGTGGGTTACACCGGCCAAGTGTCGCTCGGCCATGCCGGCCTGTTTGGAGTGGGCTCGTACACCGCCGGGGTGCTATTTTTTAAACTCGGGTTGCCCTTTGTTCTGGCGGTGCCGGGAGCCATTGCCGTGACCGCCTTGTTTGGTGCGATTTTGGCGCTGCCGGCCTTACGGGTGACCGGGCCGTATCTGGCCATGGTGACTTTGGCGTTTGGAACCATCATCCAGATTCTGATCAACGAGATGACATTTTTGACCGAAGGCCCGATTGGGCTGAAGGTGGCCAAGCCCATCTTTTTCGGCCACAAGCTCAAT
>CAIYNH010000679.1 GCA_903927495.1 uncultured beta proteobacterium | reverse complement strand
CTTTCACCGGATTCACGCAGCTTGATAAACGCCATGAAAAAAGGTGACGCAGACCTGACCATGAGCTGGCGCGCCACGGGCCTGTTTGCTGACAATGCCGCAAAACTTGACGTGATTGACTTAAGTCCCAAAATTGCGAAACCGCAGGCCTTGCTGCTGAATATCTTGAAAACCACTAAGCATCCCGATCTGGCCCATAGCTTCATGCAACTGGCGGCGGGTCAGGAGGGGCAGGCCATCTTTCGAAAGCATGGTTTTCTGGACAATAGAACTTTGCTTAACAAATAATTCCACATGCCCATGAATACGCCAAAGGCTAGCGCAGACTCTGAAAGCGGTCTGACGCAGGTTGATGCACCTCTGCAATGGCTGGTTGGCGTATTTTTGTTGTGCCTGGTTTTGGTGTTCGGCTTGCGTGGTTATTTCAGTGATCTAGAAAATGAACTCAGACTAAAGGGTGCCAACGAGCGCGCCCGATTATTTGTTGGCGAAGAAATCGTACACGGTATTCAGGGTGTTGAAAAAGACATTTACGACATGGTCTTAATACAAAACAAGGCCGCTTTTTCGTATATTAATCAGGCCGTCAATGCCAAGTTGAGCAAGCTCAGGCACGATTTGAATGTGCTTCAAAACGGTGGTACTTCTCATCGGCAACTCCAACTTAATCTCGGTGGCAAAGATGAAATGAAGCGGGAGGCTGTCTATCAGCCCACAGAACCCAAACAGTCGGTGGTGATGGAGCAACTTGAGATTGAGCCACAACTTGATCAGGTTCGTGTCCGGGTCGATGTGCTGGAGCAGCTGTTAATACGGCGCTGGAACAGCCTCGAAAAGGAGGACCATCGTGGGTTTTTCCAGGCGGAGGAAGAAATTGCGATTTTCCTCAAGCAAATCCCCCCCTACTTTGAGCGCCTTGACGAGAATGCCAATCGGCTTTTTCTGGAGGGCGAACAACGCATGCGTGCGTTGGAGTCTGAAGTGGAAAACAAAACCAAAGACCTCAAGCAAGTGGAAACTGCGCTGATAGCGCTGGTAGTCGTTCTTGGGGGAATCTCGGGCATCTTGTTCATGCGGCGACTGACGGCAGCCCTGCGCGAGGCACGTTTAGCCAAGCAGGACAGCGAGCACCAGCGTGAGCAAAACGCAACCATGCTGGATACGCTGGGTGATGGTGTCTATGCCACCGACATGGACGGTGTCGTGACCTTCATCAACACCGCTGGCGAACGTATGCTGGGCTGGAGTTCACAGGAACTGCTGGGACAACAATCGCACTTGAAACTGCATCACAGCCACCCTGATAGCACTCCTTTCCCTAGAGAAGAATGTCCCCTGATTGCTGTACTGCGACAGGGTGTTTCGTTGGACGGAGAAGATCACTTCGTGGCACGCAACGGACGCTTTATTCCGGTTTCATACCGTTCCAAACCACTTTTCAAAGACGCGCAGGTGATTGGCTCCCTGGTCTCGTTTCACGACATCAGCGAACGCATTGAGAGCGAAGCCCGCATTCGTTTGCAACAAGCCGCACTGGATGCTGCAGCCAACATGATTGTGATCACCAACCGCGCGGGTTTGATCGAATATGTCAACCCGGCGTTTTGTATGGCCACTGGCTTCAGCAGCGCGGAGGTTATTGGCAAATCCTCGAATATTCTGAACTCAGGCCTGCAAGACAAATCTTTTTACCAATCTATGTGGCAGTCAGTGCTCAGTGGCCAAGCCTGGGAAGGTGAACTAAGTAACCGACGCAAGAATGGCGAAATATACCCCGAGCAAATGACCATTACACCGATCATTGAAAACGG
>CAIYNH010000678.1 GCA_903927495.1 uncultured beta proteobacterium | reverse complement strand
TTGAGCAGCAGCACACCCTGACGCGCCCAGCCAGCGAGACTACCACCGGGGGTCGGAAACTCAGGTGCAGCGGCCCCCAGATCGCGCTGCAACTCCTTGAAAATATTCCGCAGCGAAGGCGGCAAGGCAACTCCTGGGGCAACCGAGAATGCCAACCCTTCGGCCTGCCCCCGACCATGATAGGGGTCTTGACCCAAAATCACGACCCGAACCGCTTCGGGCGGTATCAAGGCCAGCGCGCGCAGCGGTTCTGGTGGAAAAACACAGGCACCTGCCGCCAAGCGCTGCGTCAGGAAGGCGAGCAGTTGCCGTCCCGGTGCTGAGTCAAAATACTGCGCCACCAGAGCTTTCCAGCCAGGAGCCACAGACCAAGCGCTGGGATCGGCGCTTTGCAACTGATCGCTGGTTGATTGAACTGTCTTCGGCATTGGTCAGGCTACCGCTGTTTCAGCCAAACAGCGCTGCCAGAGCTTCGCCGGGTTCTTTGGCGCGCATGAAAGCCTCGCCCACCAGAAACGCATTGACTCCGGCGGCCCCCATTCGCAGCACCTCGTCGCGGGTATGAATGCCGCTTTCACACACCAGCAGGCGCTCTGCGGGCACATCGCGCATCAGGGTCAGCGTGGTGTCAAGCGACACCTCGAAAGTTTTAAGATTTCGGTTATTGATGCCAATCAGCGGCGTTTTGAGCTTCAAGGCGCGCTCCAACTCAGGAGCATCGTGCACCTCAACCAGCACCGCCATATCCAGGCTCCGGGCAATGGCCTCAAAGTCTTTCATTTGCACGTCATCCAGGCAAGCGGCGATCAACAGCACTGCGTCGGCACCCATGGCGCGCGACTCGTAGATTTGGTAGGCATCGATCATGAAATCCTTGCGCAACACCGGCAACTGGCATGATGCCCGCGCTTGCTTCAGGTAATCGACGCAACCCTGAAAAAATTGCACATCAGTCAGCACCGACAGACACGCCGCGCCATATTCGGCGTAACTCTGGGCAATGTCAGCAGCGATGAAATCGGCCCGCAACAGCCCTTTGGACGGGCTGGCTTTTTTCACCTCGGCAATCACCGCCGGATGCCCAGCCGAAATTTTGGCGCGCAGTGCCGCCACAAAGTCACGCGTCAAAACGCGCGACTCAGCATCAAAACGCACGGCAGCAAGCGACTTGCGTGTCACTGCAGCAGCCACCTCTTCGCGCTTAACAGCTACTATCTGGTTCAAAATATCAGTCATGTTGGGTCGGCTCCTTCGAACCGTTCTTGAGAATGTTGACAAACACGCGGTGCATTACCAGCCCCGCCACAATAAACAACACTGAAATGCCTATCGCAATCCAGGCTCCGTCAGTATTCAAAAGTCGCATATCAATCTCCACTCAAGGCATGCGCCAGCACAGTCAACTGCCCTAACTTGGCCCTGGCTGCTCCTGATTCAATAGCTGCTCGTGCTTGCTTCATACCCTCCAACATCGAATTAACCACATTAGCTGCGTACAAGGCGACTCCCGCATTCAGCACCACAATCTCCTTGGCCGGACTCTCCACGTTGTCCAGCACTCCCAGCAACATGGCTTTGGATTGCTCGGGTGTCTCCACCTTGAATGCCCGGTTGCTGGCCATCGTCAGCCCAAAATCTTCAGGGTGAATCTCGTATTCTGTGACAACCCCGTTTTTCAGTTCACCCACCAGCGTGGCAGCGCCCAGCGACACTTCGTCCATACCGTCTTTGCCATACACCACCACAGCGTGCTCAGTACCAAGACGCTCCAGCGCGCGCACCTGGATGCCGACCAGATCCGGGTGAAAAACACCCATCAAAATATTCGGTGCACCGGCCGGATTGGTCAGCGGACCGAGCAGGTTAAAAATCGTCTTGACACCCATCTCACGTCGCACAGGAGCTACATTTTTCATGGCAGGATGGTGATTCGGCGCAAACATAAAACCGACACCGATTTGCGCAATGCAGGTGGCAATTGCTTCGGGCTTAAGGTTGATGTTGACACCCAGCGACTCCATCACGTCGGCACTGCCGCTCTTGCTACTGACACTGCGGCCCCCATGCTTGCTGACCTTGGCCCCGGCAGCGGCAGCAACAAACATGGCACAGGTGGAAATGTTGAAGGTGTGGGAGCCGTCACCGCCAGTGCCCACAATATCCACCAGATGGGTTTTGTCAGCCACATGCACCTTGGTAGAAAACTCGCGCATGACTTGGGCGGCTGCTGTGATTTCGCCAATGGTTTCTTTTTTCACCCGCAGACCGGTAATAAAAGCCGCCAACATCACGGGTGACCACTCGCCATTCATGATCTGGCGCACGATGTGCAGCATTTCATCGTGAAAAATCTCACGGTGCTCGATGGTTCGAAGCAAAGCTTCTTGCGGGGTAATTTTGAGGGTATTGCTCATCGTGGTTTTCTCGGATCGCGGCGTCAATGTTGGAAGGCTGGATTGTCACTCAGCGCCAGCTTCACGCCAAAGCCCATGAACATCAGGCCGGCGGCGCGTTCCAGCCAGTGCACCCCTTGCTGCACCGCTGCTAAGCGCCTGGACAGTGCTGCGGCCAGTGCCGCGTAGCCCATGCAAACCCACAAGCCATTGGCAACGAAGATCAAGCCCAGCAGCAAAAAACTGCGGCTGGGATGGGCTGCCCCAGGCGCAATGAACTGCGGCAAGAATGCCAGAAAGAACAGCGCAACCTTGGGGTTGAGCACATTCGTCCAGAAACCATTGCGAAACACATGCCAAAGATCATAATGGCCTTTAAGGCCCGTCAATCGGTCCTTGGCAGCTATTAACTCAGGAGCAATTCTGGTTTCTTTTGAAGTACCAGATGACCTCAGTCCCAGCATGCCCCAACCCACCACCAGCAGGTAGCCCGCACCCAGCCACTTGACCAACGTGAAGGCTGTGCCGGATACGGCCAGTACAGCGCTTACGCCCAAAGTGGCAGCAGCCACATGCAAAAAACACCCGGCTGTGATGCCTAATGCGGCCGCAGCACCGGCGCGCAAACCGGTTTTCAGCGCTTGGCTAACGATATACAGCACATCCGGTCCGGGCGTTAGATTCAGCAAAAAGCCAGCCGTGATGAACCAGCCCAGGTGATCAATACCGCTTAGCATGCCAGCCTCGAAAAAACCCATGTCACGCAACAAAAAACTTGCGCAACACGGCCACCGCGTGGTCAACCCCATCCTCATCCACATCCAGATGCGTCACAAAGCGCAGACGGTACAAACCGGTGGCGAGCACCCCATTTGCAGCCAGATACGGCAACAAGTCAGACGCACGCGCCTTGGCTGTGCCTTGCAGGTCGACAAAAACCATATTGCTTTGTGGCGACTCCACCAGCACGCCAGGCAAATCAGCCAAGCCATCGGCCAGGCGCACGGCAAGCAGGTGGTCATCGGCCAAGCGGGCGAGATGGTGATCCAGCGCAAAACTGCCAGCTGCTGCCAGTACACCGGCCTGGCGCATGCCACCACCCGCCATTTTGCGGATTCGCCGGGCTTTACCGATCAAATCTGCGCTACCACACAGGACCGAGCCCACTGGCGCACCCAGGCCCTTGCTCAAACACACCGAAACACTGTCAAAACACTGCGCTATGCACCGTGCCTCTTGTACTACGCGCTCCTGAAATGATTGCAAATCAATCAATTGCTGTTGCGCCTGTACCACTGCCGCATTGAATAACCTGGCCCCATCCAGGTGCCGGCCCAAACCGTGCCTGGTTGCCAATGCGCTGGCCTGTTGCAGATACGTCAAAGGTAACAATTTCCCGCCCAGGGTGTTTTCCAGCGCCAGCAGCCGGGTTTTGGCGAAGTGCGGGTCATCAGGCTTGATGGCCGCCTCAATGTCTTCAAGTGCCAAAGTTCCGTCCAACTGATGGTTCAAAGGCTGTGGCTGCACACTGCCAAATACCGCAGCGCCCCCGCCTTCCCAGCGATAGCAATGGGCAAACTGCCCGACGATGTACTCATCGCCACGCTGACAGTGCGCCAAAATTGCACACAAATTGCTTTGCGTCCCGGTTGGCACAAACAACGCCGCCTCGAAGCCCAGCATGGTGGCCAGTTTGTCTTGCAGCGCGTTGACGCTGGGGTCGTCACCAAAAACGTCATCGCCCAGCGCAGCCTCTAGCATGGCCTCCCGCATGGCCGGTGTCGGCTGTGTGACGGTGTCACTGCGCAGGTCTACTGTCCGAATTTTATGAGTCAAATTTACCTCCAATGCTTGCTGACAAATCGATAGCAGCTATCTAGTTTATAGCATTCACTGTCGCAATCGACTGTCCAACCGGGAACCAACTGCGCCAAAGGAGCAGCACCCACCTGCTCATTGCATTTCCATATCAATCCGACACTTTGTAACTTCGCCTTGCCGAGCGTCAACACTGTCTGCGGCTTCGCGCCTAGTCTCGTATCGATCTGGGAATGGAATTAATAGTGACTTGTCAGAGTCCTTAGAATCATTCTCCAAAAGTAAAATCATCCTCAGAAGCACGTATTCATTGCATAGTCAGCTAGTATTTCAATAGCATCTAACGAGAACGAGGGTGCAGGAAGTTATTCAGCATCGCGTGGCCGTGCTCGGTCAGGATGCTCTCGGGGTGAAACTGCACGCCTTCAATGTCCAGGTTGGTGTGCTTGATGCCCATGATCTCACCGTCGACAGTCCAGGCGGTCACTTCAAGGCAAGCCGGGCAGGTGCTGCGCTGAATCGACAGCGAGTGATACCGGTTTACCGTAAACTGCGCCGGCAAACCGGCAAACACCCCCTTTTGCGTGGTGGTGATGAGACTGGTTTTGCCGTGCATCAACTGCTGCGCCCGAATGATGCTGCCACCAAATGCTGCGCCAATCGCCTGATGCCCCAGGCAGACACCCAAAATGGGCAGTTGCCCCGCAAAGTGCTGGATCGCGGCCACCGAAATGCCAGCTTCGGCGGGTGAGCATGGGCCGGGGGAGATCACCAGTCGATCCATCTCACCATTCGCCAGCAGTGCATCCATGTCTGCCAGCGTAATCTCGTCATTGCGCGCTACGCTTACCTGTGCCCCCAACTCACCCAGGTACTGGACGATGTTGTAGGTAAAGCTGTCGTAGTTATCAATCATCAGTAGTTTCATGATCTGTCCAGTGGGATGAAATCTGTGGGTGTGGCTGCATCAAACACCACAAAGCGGTCGCGTCCGGCGGCTTTGGCCTGGTACATGGCAGCGTCGGCGTGGTGGGTCAGTTCGGCTTCGTCAGAGCCATGCTCGGGATAAATCGCAATGCCGGTACTGGACGAGATGTTGACCGGTATGCCACCAGCCAAGATAAAGACCTGTCGCAAAACGGCATGTAATTTTTCGGCCACCAAAACAGCGTCGGCTGGCGCTGTGATCAAGGGCAACAGCAACACAAACTCATCACCACCCACGCGCGCCACGGTGTCTGCCTCACGTACACAGGTGTTCAGGCGGTGCGCCACAGCCTGCAGCAGTTGGTCGCCAACTGCATGCCCGTACCGGTCGTTGACCGGCTTGAATTTATCCAGATCAACAAACAGCAACGCCATCAGGGTGCCTGCGCGCTTGGCTTGCGCTACAGACTGCTTTAACCGGTCACGCAACAAGCGCCGGTTCGGTAGAAACGTCAATGGGTCATAAAAAGCCAGGTGCCTGATCTCATCTTCAACCGCTTTGCGCTGCGTGATGTCAGTGTGAGTCGCAACATAGTGGGTCACAAGACCGGCTGCGTCATACACGGCCGTGATGGTTAGCCACTCCGGAAACACCTCGCCATTCTTGCGCCGATTCCAGACTTCTCCCTGCCAGGTGCCCTTGGTGCCAATATCAGCCCACATGGCGGTATAAAACTCCTTGTCATGCCGGCCAGACTGAAGCAGGCGCGGTGTTTGCCCAAGTGCTTCTGCGGCGGTGTAGCCAAACAAATTGGTAAACGCTTGATTTACCCGCAAAATATGCATCGTGGCATTGGTCACCAGCATGCTTTCCTGGGTATTGAAGGCAATCGCCGCAATCCGCAAGTCGGCTTCGCTGACTTTGCGTTCTGTGATGTCTTCGGTGGTGCCAACCAGCCGCTTAGGTGCCTGTGGATCGCTGCCATACAAGGCGGCGCGGTTGCGCAAATAGCGCACCTTGCCATCGGGTCGCAAGATTTTGAAGGTCAGGTCAAATGACTGATTCTGCTCAACGGCCTGACGGGTGGCCTCTTTAATGCGGTCCAACTCACCGTGCAGGGTCAGCTTCAGCCAGTCGTCGTTTTGCGAATTGGCCTTTTGTGGGTCAATCCCAAAAAGACCAAACATCGTCGCATCCCAGTAGTAGCGCCGGCTCCGAAACTCAAACTCCCAAATACCCACACCGGTAGCCTCAGTGGCCAACCTGAGCCGCCGCTCTGAGAGTCGCACCTGTCGGTGATGCCGTTGGTAAAGACTTAGCATGACGATGCTGGTAATCAACAATAACAAATAAGCCAACACCTTTGTGATGGCTTCACGTTTCAGGTGCTGAAGCAGGGTCGGCAAGTGTCTGGAAACTGCGACGACCAAGGATTTGTCCATTTTCAGCGATGTCGACACAATCGTTCGCAGCACCGACAGGCGCTCGTCATCCGTGGAAGAGGAGGTGCCCTGGTAAACGCCAACTGGCATTTTGCTTTTCCCGTGCTGGCTAAATAGAGAGCCCGCAACCGACAAGTCTTCTCCGAGCTGCTCTGGCATGGCTGGCTCAACAATAATTACCTTGCCATCACCGTGCACCAGCATCGAGCGCATGTCGTCCGCGTACAGCACTGAATTGAGCAAAATCCCGAGGTCTACAGGATCCACCCCCACCGAAACCACACCGGCAAATTGGCCTTTGCTGTCCAGCACCGCATGCGACAGGTTAAACAAGTAGGTATTGAGCACTGACCTGAAAGGCGGGCTGACAAACAGCACTTCAGGATTGCGCGATTTCATTGGTGCCGTGAAGTATTCGCGTTCGGCAAAGTTGCGGTTCATCAACTCTTGGCGGTTCGACAGCGTCACGTTGCCCTGCGCATCAAGTACCAAAAATGTTCGCACTGCAGGCATGGCTCGTTCCAAGCTTTTCAACTCTCGCACCGCACGCTCCCGACCCTCGGGCAGACTGTCCCAGTAGGGCAGATTACCCACAACAGACGCAATGGTCTGGTCAATGGCATTTAGCTGGCGCAGCAGGTCGTTTTCGATGACCTTGGATTGCGTCAACAATCGATCACGCTCCGAGGACTCAAGGCGTACCTGCTCGCCCTGAATGCTCAAAGCCAGATACACACCAAAACCTGTCAGCCCCGCAGCCAACACCAACCAGTAGCGCCAACGCAGAAAAAAATGCTTCACTCCAGCCCTTCTTCGACCAACTCAGCCGCGCGCAACAGTGCCCGCGCCTTGGCTTCGGTCTCGCGCCATTCCAACTCGGGCACGCTGTCGGCCACCACCCCGGCAGCCGCTTGCACATAGAGCATCTGGTTTTTGATGATCCCAGTGCGAATGGCAATGGCCACGTCCATGTCGCCGGCGTAGCTCAGGTAGCCACAGGCACCGCCGTACAGACCGCGCTTGGTGGGCTCAAGCTGGTCAATCAACTCCATCGCATGCACCTTGGGCGCGCCGGTCAGTGTGCCTGCCGGGAAGGTTGCCTTGAGCACGTCCATGCTGGTCATGCCATCCAGCAAAGTGCCTTCAACATTGCTCACAATGTGCATAACATGGCTGTAGCGCTCCACGCAAAAAGCATCGGTCACTTTGACACTGCCAATTTTGGCGATACGACCAATGTCGTTGCGCGCCAGATCAATCAGCATCACATGCTCGGCACGCTCTTTGGGGTCGTTGATCAGTTCCACTTCGGCAGCCTTGTCCAGTTCAGGCGTAGCACCGCGCGGGCGGGTGCCAGCCAATGGGCGAATGGTGATTTTTTGCTCGCCACCGGGCATTTGTTCTTGTCGCACCAAAATCTCAGGGCTGGCACCCACTACATGAAAGTCTGCCCCGTCAGCGGTAGCACCACTGAAGTTGTAGTAATACATGTACGGACTGGGATTGAGTGCTCGCAGCGCCCGGTACAGGCTTAAGGGAGACTGGGTATAGGTCTTTTTGATGCGCTGACCGACCTGCACCTGCATGAAGTCACCCCCGGCAATCAACTCCTTGGCGCGCTCAACCGCTGCGATGTAGTCCGCTTTGGCAAAGTCACGCACCGCCTCAAAACCGGCGTTGGGCAGCATTTGCGGCACGCTAACAGGTTGACGCAGAAGCTCTTTCAGCTGTGCCAGACGTTGGGTTGCCAGAGCGTAGGCCTGCGGCACGGCTGGGTCTGCATAAACCATCAAATGCAGCTTGCCTGAGAGGTTGTCGATCACTGCCAGCTCCTCGCACTGCAACAGCAAAATATCCGGGCAACCCAATTCGTCAGGAGGACAGGTGGCTTCCAGTTTTTTCTCGATGTAGCGCACCGCGTCGTAGCCAAAATAGCCGGCCAAACCACCACAGAAGCGCGGCAATCCAGGCTGCAACGCTACTTTGAAGCGCTTTTGATAGTCTGAATAGAAGTCCAGCGGGTTGGCGTAGGAGGTTTCGACCACCACACCATCGGTCACCACCTCGGTGCACATCTGCTCACCAAAGCCCTGCGAGCGTAGCAAGGTGCGCGCGGGCAAGCCAATAAAGCTGTAGCGACCAAAGCGCTCACCCCCTACCACCGATTCGAGCAGAAAACTATTGGCCGCGCTGTTGGCCAACTTGAGGTAGAGCGACAGCGGTGTTTCGAGGTCGGCAAAGGCCTGTGCCATCACCGGAATCCGGTTAAAACCCTGGGCGGAAAGTTGGTTAAATTCAAGTTCTGAGATCACGGGTAAAGTCTTTCAGTTGTACGCTGAACCTGCTTCGATATCCCTGATTGCATCGCCAAGGGGCGCGAAATGCTTCATCAGTCAGTCTGGGAAGTACTTGCACAGGCCGTCATGAGGGCTTCAGCAGGCAGCGCTTGGCGACCATGTTGAAACGGGAAAGTGTCAGCGCCAGGCTGACGCAGCTGAGCAAGTGCGCCAGGGCCAGGCTCCCCGGTTGACACAACCTGTGATGTGAATCTGATGGATGAACATGCAAACAGTGTAGCAAAGGCGATTGATGCCATTTGGGTTGGAATTCCCACACACCTTCAGACTTCCTGATCCGCAAGGAATTCCGAATGGCACTGATCGCGTCTTGTAGCTGTGGCTTCCAGCCGCAGACGCTGGGGAAAGCGGCAAGTTGCCGCTTCCACAAGTGCCACGCCTGAATCCGATTTTTGTCGCATTTGCTTAGCGCGGATCAGGAAGTCTGACCTTCAGACTTCCT
>CAIYNH010000677.1 GCA_903927495.1 uncultured beta proteobacterium | reverse complement strand
CACCAAGGACAGGAAACGTCGGATACAAAATCAATTTTGATAGAAGTGTTCATACCTCATGTTTAACACAGAAATGATCGATCCCGACGCAGGCCATAATGCTTTCATCATGCCTACAAGCCACTTGCTCTACCTGCACGGATTTCGATCATCACCTGCGTCAAACAAGGCACGCTTGACAGCAGCTGCTGTGGCTCATCGCCATCCCCTTGTGACCTGGCAGTGTCCGGCACTGCTTGCATCTCCCAGGCTGGCGATGGATGAAGTGCTGCAGACGATTGCAGATTGGCCAAGAAAGTCGATGGCCGTGGTGGGCTCATCGCTAGGTGGGTTTTATGCCACCTGGCTAGCCGAGCAACTGGACTGCAAGGCGGTTTTGCTTAACCCGGCGGTACAACCCGCGCGTGACCTGGCAGCGCACATTGGTGAACACACTATGTGGCACGAACCTCAACAACTCTTTCTGTTCGATGCGACTTTTGTGGATGAGTTACGGGCCCAGGAAATACCCATGATCAGTCACCCGGAGCGTTACTTTGCGGTGATCGCCAAGGGCGACGAGGTACTTGACTGGCGTGAAATGAGCGCTCATTACCCCGGCGCAAACATCAAGTTGCTGCCCGCCGGCGACCATGCGCTGAGCGACTTCGATCAACATCTTGATGAAATACTGGAATTTCTTGAATTGATGTGAAGGCCAACTGGGAGCTCAGGCAGGCATCTTCAGGTTAATCTTCAATTTCAACTGATGGCGATAGGAACACGCTTGCGTCCAAAGTCGCCAGCTTGAGCATCAAACTTTCCGGCTATCGCTGTGCCACACTCGGTGCAGTGACCCGTCGCGGTGACTCGGTAACGATGAATCTGATACCAGTCGCGCACGATCAGCGGCGTTTTGCAATTTGAACAATAGCTGGTGTCGCCTTCCTGGTGGTGGACGTTGCCGGTGTAGACGTATTGCAGCCCCTGGTTCATTGCAATATTGCGCGCACGAAACAGCGTGGCCGGCGGTGTCGCTGGCACCGCGAGCATTTTGTGATCCGGGTGAAAGGCAGAGAAGTGAATGGGTACATCAGAGCCAAGATACTGCATGATCCATCGGCACATTGCGGTGATTTCCTCGTCTGAGTCGTTGTAACCCGGTATCAGCAAGGTGGTAATTTCAAACCATACTGAGGTTTTGTGTTTCAGGTAAATCAAAGTTTCGAGCACCGGCTGCAGGTGTGAACCAGTCAACTTGAAATAAAAATCTTCGGTAAATGCCTTGAGATCGACATTTGCCGCATCCATCTTCGCGTAAAAATCGCTGCGAGGCTCTTCATGCATGTATCCCGCCGTCACCGCCACGGTCTGAATGCCTCGAGCATGGCAGGCATCAGCCACATCCATTGCGTATTCGGCAAAGATCACCGGGTCGTTGTAGGTGAAAGCAACACTCTTGCAAGCGTGCTTTAGCGCCGCATCGGCGATGGCTACGGGTGAGGCTTGTGCCATCAATCGGTCCATGTCGTGTGATTTGCTAATGTCCCAGTTCTGACAAAACTTGCACGTCAGATTGCAACCCGCCGTACCAAACGACAAAACGCTACTTCCTGGGTAAAAATGATTCAGCGGCTTTTTTTCGATCGGATCAATGCAAAAACCAGAGGATCGCCCATAGGTGGCGAGAATCATCTGATTGTTCTGGCGCGCCCGCACAAAGCAGGCACCACGCTGCCCCTCATGCAGCTTGCAGTCGCGTGGACACAAGTCGCACTGGAGGCGTCCGTCTTCTATGGCATGCCAGTACCGGGCGGGGTAGCCAGATTCTTGCATCAGATTGCCTCGACTTCCTTGAATTTGCTGACGCCGTAACGCAGCAGGCGAATGCCAGGGTTCCAGAAGTCCGGTGCTAGGCCCGCCTTTTGTTTGAGATGGGCCATGAACACGCGCGCTGTGGGCAATTGTTCCCATACTTGCGGTAAAAAAGTGCTGCGGTAACGCTGATATTCGAACACAACACCATCCACACCCGGGCGCAGCTGAACCAGTGCGTTCTCTTCACTATCAAACGCCATCGCCTGCAACGGTGACAACAGGGAAACTTCAATGGCAGTCGCCTCCAGTTCACTCAGGGGCAACGCTGCGAATCGTGGATCTTGCAAGGCCGCTGCGACCGCGTTTGACTTCACATCGGCCAGCAGGGAACGATGCGGCTGGAGCGAACCAATACAACCGCGCAGTTGCCCTTGCTGGGTCAAGGTGACAAAGCAGGCACCGGAATTCTGCAGCCAGGCTCCCTCTTCAGAGATAACAGTGGGACGACCCAAAGCGGTTGAAATAGCCGCCCTGGCCAATGACAGAAGGACACGCCCCTGTTGGGCCGGTGTGGTGTGCTCTGTGGACATTGAGGGCTCCCGGTTGAACGCAAAAGAAGCGTACCCGACCACACGATTCTTGTCGCCAGCGGTGTCACCTGAATTGCATAAGCCCAAGAGTTGGAGTTGCAGGTGATGTTGCCTGGCGGCCAATAGCATGCCGTTGATGGGCGTAGCCCCACAAGCTCGCTCGTGCTCGATGATGGGCTTGAAATCCATAATACTTTGCACTGTCACACGGTCAACCGCTTGGGCATTGGAATAGGGCAAAAAATGCGACAGATCGGAACTGATCACGATCAAGGTTTCGTCGCCTCCCCAAAGCACTTCCAAGACCTGAGCAACCTCAACCGCCGTTGCATCCCCCACAGCCAGTGGTACCAGTTTGAAATCGTCCAACACCAACTGCAAAAAAGGCAACTGCACTTCCAGTGAGTGTTCTTGCGCGTGGGCCGCCGGGCTCACCACCACTTGACGCAGGGAACCGATAGCGGCCATCGCTTCTTGGTCAAGCTCTATCTTGCCCAACGGTGTGGCAAAGAAACCGGCTCCGGGCAAGGCCAGACCTCGCACAGGCACACGGTGCACAGGCCCCAGTAACACCACGCGACGGATGGTTTTTCGTGCATTCACAAGTCGTGCATAAGCAAGAGCCGCCGTTTTGCCAGAATAGATGTAGCCGGCATGTGGAACGATGATGGCTTTGGGCGCTATGCCAGCCGTATCAGCATTCAACTCGGTTGCATTCAGCATGGCCAGCACATCGTTTGACAAAGACTGAGCCTGTCCAGGATAGAAGCTGCCAGCGACAGCGCAAGATCGGATATTTTGCATATTTGTTGTCATGGTGTTTCTGCGTGGCCTTCACGTTGCAGTAAATGAACTGTGACGATGAGCCATTGTGGGATTGTCATGTCTCATGTCGGTCACAGCCCTATTTTCGTGGCAAAAAGCACATGTAGCAAATCATTAAACGCATCAGCTACATCAACTTTTATTTGTGGCGCTGGATGAATTGTTGTAGCCACCCATGACTGCTTACCAGGATGACACCCCCCAGCACCAGAATGGCCCCTAGCAAAAAACTTGGCTCTAGTGTCTCATTCAAAAGCCACACACCAAAGGCGACTCCAAAGAGTGGTGTCATGAACGAGAAGACACCAAGGCGAGATGCCAAATATTGCCGCAGCAGCCAAAACCATACCAAAAAGCTGGCAAACGAGACCACCAATGACTGAAACAGGAGACTGCCCCAAACCAGCGGTGTTGCCTTGACGGTCGTTTGACCAAGACCAAAAGCCGCCAATAAAAGCAGGACAAAAGCAGCGACAAGCTGATAAAGAAGTGTTTGGGAAGCAGAAGCCCGTGCCAGACTTGAGCAGCGAATCACGATGGTTGTGGCAGCCCAAGCCATCCCACCAAGAAGGGCGAGAATGTCGCCCCACAGCATGGTCTGCAACCCTTGCGTCGCGACAACTTGTTGGCTACGTCCAAAAAATGTCACCACAATCCCGGCAAAAGCCAGGACAATGCCTAGCCACTGCAGTCGATTCAGGCGCTCAGCAGGCAACTTCAAGTGCAGGCCCAGGGCCACAAAAATAGGTGCGGTGTATAGGAAAACCGCTGTATGAGAGGCAGTTGTATGGCGCAACCCCTCGCCAACAAATAGAAATTCAAGTGCAAAGAAAAGCCCGGCGAGCAAGCCTGGGCGCCAGACACCATCCGACAATGAAATTCGCTCCTTGCGCCAGAACATCAGCAGGGCAACCAATACTGCCGCAATGCCGGAGCGCAGTGCAATTTGCATGATGGGCGCGATATCTGATGCTGCCAGCTTGAGTACCGATTGCTGTAGCCCCCAAATCATGCACAAAACGAGCATGAAGGTAACCGCCCGCCCATCGAGTTCTTTACGGATGTCTATAACGGCCTCTCAGCATTGGTCATGTGATGCCGGATTATCGGCTGGACTGATCGAAGCCCCCTGCGTCTGAAGCAGCTCATGTGTGCATGAATGCAATCGGTGTCTACGGGGATATCAACGAATATTATGATATGCATGTATTTCTGATTTGAATTTCTTCCCGGACTGCTCCGCGACTGATGCAAAATTCAAGCATGGAACGCTACAAGAAGGTATTGCCCGACAGGCGCGTGCAGGCTGCGAGTTGATTTCTAATACAGCTATCGCCATCAACAACGGACATGATTTGGTAAATCCACGCAGCCTCATTCACGCGCTTTATGTGCACTGGGACATTATCGAGAGTCTGGTGGTCGTGGGGCGAGATTTTCCGTCGTTTGATCAGGTCCAGATGATCGAGGTCATCACACGTCGCATGCCTGGAAAGCGCATCGACGAGTGCGAGTCTGCCATGCGGCAGATGGTTTCCAGTGATTTACTTCAAGTGATGCCGCGCGGCTCGTCTCTGCAAATTAATCCACTGGTTCAGGATTTTGTTCGGGGACTGACAAGAGAGCATGACCTTGGCCTGTCGGCGGTGTTGAAGGCTCGAGTGGATGCAATCAAGGGTGCCACCAGCAAATTGGCTGAAGGATTGCAGCTCAGAGATTCTGATCAGCTTAGACAGGCGGCAGCCCAGCTTTCCGAGTTATTCCGCCAAATATCACAGCAGCTCGACCAGGATCGGCACGCCATTCTTGAGCTCACCGAACGCGCCAAGTCCAAAGATGCCAACTTGCCTATTGGCAGGCGCTACCGCGAAGTGCTGGCCGCTTTTGATGATTACGTGGCTCCAATGGCCGAGATGATGGACAGCGGACCGTTGGGCACGTTTTATCGTCATCTTGAAGATGCAGAGCATGCACTTGATCATGCGCTGGATACCCTGACAGTACAAGGTGCGCTGTACACCCAGCGCTTGTCCATGCGTCAAGTGGCTTTTCAGGCCAAAGAACTGCGACGCTTGGGCCGGGAAGTCCTCAAGCACTGCAGCGATACGTTGTTGCCCTTGCGTGAGGAAATTCGCCAACACAATGTCTTGTCGACGGCGATAAGCCAGCTTTTGGGTCGGGTTCGCAAGCGCGGGCTGAATGCTACCCTGGGTGCCGTTGACTTGCCTTTGTGGCACCGTGACATGCCCCGAAGGGTGACGGTTGGCGATGAAGTTTTGACAATCATGGGTGATGCTCTTAACTTTCAGCCGGACACGGTTTCCTTTCCCGAAGACCTGATTGCGGCAGACATGGTGGCGTTGGAACTGGTCGATGAATCGGCCATCGTACGAGCCTTGCATCAAGATTTGCCCATTGGCGACCTGCTCTGCTGGCTCCATGACCACCACCCCGATTTGAGCGATGCCACGGTCCTGAGGCTTTATCACATGCTGATTGAACGCGAGGAATGGACGGTTAAAGCTGAAGACCTCGCAGTTGTACAAAGACTGAACACTGTGCGCGTAATATATTTCCCCCATGCACTGACACCCACTGCAACGGTCTAGAGTAACTCCCATGAACATGACCCTACCCTTGTATTTACACAAGCTTCCACTTTTGAGTGAACTGTTTGGTTTTTTTAACAGTGGCAAGCATCTGAACCGGATGGCGGATCATCGACTCTGGGCGGAACTGGAGCGTGAAAGAGACGCTTACGAGTTGCTGTTAAAAAGCCTGGGTTACAACTTGCGCATCGATCACCGGGGTTTTGCATGGTTTCACTTTGATGATGCCAGCAGCAACGTCTCGAAGACGACACGTCAATTAGCACTGTTGTTCATGCTGCTGTTTGAATTTCAGGCTGATCTTGGTCTGCACTTGGGCCGATTCACTGATTGGGTAATTGATGATGCCTTGCTGGATGAAATTTTGGATAAAAATCGGCTGCTGCTCGATGCCGAGAGTCTTGCCGATCGTGATCAGCTTCAACAGCTTTTGCGCGCAGCGGGCAATTACGGGTTTGCGATTAGCCAAGGCAATACTTGGCGAATCTTGCCGGCTGTGTTTCGCTATCTTGATCGGTTTGAGGAATTGGTACACACCAAGGGGCTGCCTAGCGACGTGGCGCAAGCGCCCCAAACGGAGACCATCGAATGATTAGTTACGGTTTTCAGCGCATGGTTTTGCTCAACAGCGCTGGCTATCGGCGTGCCGAACTTCCTCTGGATGCATCGGTTTCATTGATCGCACCCAACAATGCTGGCAAGACCAGCCTGATCAATGCCCTGCAATTCTTGCTGATAATTGATAAACGTCGGATGGACTTCGGTGCCCATGACATCGACACAAGTAGGCGTTTCTATTTCCCCAACAACAGCGCTTTCATTTTGCTGGAGGTGGTGCTTCCTAACACCGGTGTAGTGGTACTGGGATGTGTCGGCAAAGGTGTCAGCCACGATTACGAGTACTTTGCCTACAAGGGTGACCTGAAGTTTGATGACTACCGTCTGCCGGATGGTGGCCAGGTGCAGCAAACTCAGTTGAAGGCGCACATGGCCAGCATGGGTAAGCTGGTTTTTAGCTACACCTCCAGCGAATTTTCAGCAGCACTTTATGGTACTCGACGACGGATTCTAGATCAGGAACCCGATTTCACGATCTTCAAACTGGAACACGCAAGCCATGCTGATGCATTCCAGCGCGTGCTGACCCGCACGTTGAGACTGGATAAATTGCGCTCAAGTGAAGTGAAGGACTATCTGCTGGCCATTTTCCGCAGAGATATGCCAGATTCAAGCATCGACTTCAAAGCCGAATGGGATAAGGCATTTTCCGAGGTCAATGCGGATCGTGCGCAGTATCTGGCCACGGTTCGTCAGCGCGCGACCATTGACATGATGGAACTACAGCAGCAAAGGCGTATTGATCTGCGCGGCAAGTTGCTGTACTTTCGGCCCCTGATTGATCGACGTTTGCAAGAGTGGGAAACGCATTTTCACGAACACGGAAATGGGTTGCGTGAAGCCATTGTTGAAGTTGAAAATCAGCAAACCAACCTCCAACTCAATGATCGAGCGTTGAACGATCGCAAACATGAAGCGGTGCACCAGCGTCAGCTGTTGTTGAATGCGCAGCAACGACAGAATTCCTTGGAAACCGAGTTCGCACTGATTTACGAGAGGTCAATTCTGGTCTCTGCCTTGGCTGACGAACGTCGTCGTCAGGAGATACAGACCACCTTGGTGCAAAATGCAAGCAGCCGCGGTATCGGCACCATTCGTCGCGATATTCAGGCTGCACAGGCTGAGCACAATCAGTTACAGCGGGAACTCGCCACAGTGACAGACAACCTTTATCTGCACTTAAAAGAACTGTTGAGTTCACAGCAACTTGATACGCTGAACCGAACTCTGAGTCAGCAAGTCATGACGCTGGCCCCAACAGAATTCACTACTTCGCCCACTGAACTCAAGCATTGGCTAGAAATGGCTCAGGCAGAAGCGCCGGGCACGATCAAGCTGGCAGGACTTAGTTTCTCCGTGCGTGGTCTCTCTGTGCAACACGCTCAGCGTTCTCCTGAGGAAATTCAGCAGCGCATGAATGAACTGTTGCAATTGTTGAGTGGCTTGGAGCAGCAGATCCAAGCGGCTCAGGACCTAGATGCGGCGAGAAATGAAAAGTCACGGCTGGATGAATTGGTGCGACAGATTGAGGTGCAAATCCAGCGATTTGATGAGTTGCACCTACTCCAGTCTGAGCAGGGTTCCCGTACCGCACGAATCACTGAGCTAACGCAAGACTTATTGAATCTGCAAGTCAATCTCAATAACTCTGTAGCTGCGGCGAAACATTTGCGGGAAGAAGTGCGAGACCTTCAAAATCGGCTCGATGTCCTGGGTATTGATCATGTCAACATCACCCGGCTGCGTGAAAACCGTCGAGACGATGACCCGATGTTTGAGAATCTGGCCGACTTGGCCCATCAGCGCTGGCTGGGAACCGATGAAATTGGTCTGACGCAACTCTCTGAGTCTTTGTCGGTCTACCAACGCGAATGTACCGACTTGATTGCGATTGATCGAGATCTGGATGCAGGGCTGGCTAAGTTGCATGTGGGGGGGCTGACCAAGTTTCAGTTTGTCGCCGGTAGTGAAACCGAGATCAACCGGATCATTGAGTTCACCGCCCATTTAACCCAAGAGGAGCAGGCACTTGATCGAAAATCGCGCAGTGCCGTAGTGAATGTGACGGCATGTTTACGCGAACTGCGCGACGGCCTGGTTACCTTCAAGAGCAAGATGCGTGACTTCAACCGGCTCATCAATCGCCGGCAACTGTCAGATTTGTCCGTGTTCAAAATCGAGCCAGTCGATGAAACGCAAATGGTAGAAGCTATTGAGCAACTCATCAGCACCGCCGAAAAAGCGCAAAGCGGTGAAACCTTTGAGCTTTTTAACCATGCCAGCGTCCTGGATGACGCTACGCTCAATCGGGCCAAGACCTTGTTGATTCATGAGGGCGAAGTTCGGGGCTGTCTTCGGGTGGAACATTTCTTTCGCCTGGAATTTATGGTCGGCAAGGCTGGACGTAAAGAAGAGTCATTTTCTGACATCGACAGCGCAGCATCGACCGGCACTGTATTAATGGCCAAGTTGGTGACTGGGCTGGCGTTATTGCATCTGATGCAGGACAAACGCTACTCGGTGCAGGCCGTGTGCTACCTAGATGAGGCCTCCGCGCTGGATCACCGCAATCAGCGTAGCCTCATCGAGACGGCACAAGATTTTGGCTATGTGCTGATTTTTGCCTCACCTGCACCGCTCGTCACGGCGCGTTATTGCGTGCCGATCACCAGTCGCGATGGCTACAACATCATCAGTCAGAAGAATTGGCAAATTCTGGAACCAGTGGATGAAATCAGAACAGAAAGAACGGATTCACAAGCATTTCGGATGGGCATCGTGGATACTGTGCAAGTGACGCAATGAGTCGACCCCTCATAGCAGCGCTGGCCAAGTTAATCGAAGGCGATGGGCAGTCCCAATCGTGTCCTTCCAGTGCTTTCACAAGTGCACAGCGTCTGGCTCTGGAAGATTTGGCGCGTAAAACGGGGGCACTTCGGATCAGACTTGAAGGACGTGGTAGTGTGTATCAAGTTGTCAACCGTGAAATTTTGATTTCGCATTTGCAAAACTTGCGTCCTCAAAACATCCACAAAATCGACCCAGGCATTCCGAATCGTGCTGCCAATATTGCCCAATTTCGAAACAGCAAAGGTCGTGCGCACGGACATGATTTTCACTATTTACTGGTCAAGTCAATTTCCAACAATGTGGTTTGGCGGAATCTATCAGGGCATGCAGATCGTGTGTTCGAACTCTCTGCAGCCACACTGACGGCTGGGGCGGGCGCACTGGCGATACTTCAGGAAGATGACTGGTTCTCCGATGAGCCGTTGTGGCTGGTTGAGAATCAAGCTTTGTTTGACCGACTGGACTGGTTGCCAACTGGCTCCCATGGCACGCTTGCATACTACGCGGGTCAATTGCCAGGACGGCT
>CAIYNH010000676.1 GCA_903927495.1 uncultured beta proteobacterium | reverse complement strand
CAGGGTAAAGGTACTTTTGTAGCGACACACAACAATGCGCGCTTTTTATTCCAGTTTTTCCACGTTGAACGTCGCGATCTCGATGCCCAGCAAGAGGATGAATATCCGGCCGTGGATTTCGTTTCGTTTGAGCGTGCCAGGGCCTCCGAATATGAAGCGGCAGCGCTGTCGATTCAAACCGGTGAAGCGGTCTTTCGCATCGCCAACCGTTTGAGTCTGGCCCGCCGTCCAGTGGTGTTTGATCGGCTGTGCATCTCCGCACTCACCTTCAAGGGTTTGACCGAAAAACGCCTGATCGAGCGGCCCAGCACCATTTATCACCTCTACCAGCACGATTTCGGGATCACCGTGCTACGCGCCAAAGACCGGGCGCGGGCCGCTTCGGCAAGTCTCGAGGTGAGCAAGATTTTGGGGGTAACGCCCGGCATCCCGGTGCTTGAAGTGCATCGCATTGCGCTCACATTTGGAGAAAAACCGGTTGAATACCGCATCTCGACCATCAATACCCAGCACCACGACTACGTTCACCTGCTCTCCAAGCGCATCTGAAACCGGACTAAATTGGCACCAACATCGGCAGCAATGCCATCACCACTGAAAGGGTTAGCAAGGCCAGGGCGGTGGACACCGCCATGCTCGCAGTGACCAGGTCTTCCGCCACCTGGTAGCGCTGTGAAAACAGAAAAACATTGGCACCTATTGGCAAAGAGGCGGTGACAATCATCACAGTCAACGGCAAACCGCTCAAACCCATGGCACAACTCAAGGCGGCCACAAGCACCGGCAGGGCCAGGTTTTTCATCAGACTAATGCCAATAGCACCACTCAGATGCTGCCCCACTTTGACCTGGGTCAGGGTCACACCCACCAGCACAAGGGCCAAAGGACCAAAGGCATTGCCCAGCAGTTGCAAGGGACGGTCCACAACAGCGGGCAGCAGCAAACCGGTCTGAGCAAACAGCAGTCCAACAATGATGGGCAAGGGCACCGGGTGAATCACACCACTGCGCATGGCCAAAAGCACGGTTAAGGCCATATGCCTTTGCGTGCCCACGCCAGCGGCGCGTTCCTCGCGCGCGGCCACCAGTTCCAGCACCAGCGTGGCAATGGTCAACAACACCAGAGAATGCACGGAAATCAAGGTGAACAAGGTGACCAGACCGGCCTGCCCATAAGCCAGACCCACCAGTGGAATGCCAATCATCACGGTGTTGCTGAAGGTGGATGCCAGTGCCAGCACCGCGACGCGCTGACTGGTGCCTCGCCACAAAAGCATGGCCGCAAACAACAACAACGCTGCGACAAAATACATGGCGACCGGTTTGAAATTAAGTTGCTCCACGTGCACCGTGCTCATGGTTCTAAACAAGAGCGCGGGCGTGAGCACCATGAACACCAGGTTTGAGAGGTCTTTTGTTGCCTCAGCTCTTATCCAGCCTGCATGGCCAGCTATAAAACCAATAGCAATCAGCAGGACCACCGGCAACAGGGAAGAGAGGACAGGGTTATTCAAATTGGGCATTCAATTCATTTGCCCAATTTTCCATTAAAACCGAAACGCCAGGATTGGGAACGACCACACTGCGCCTGAGCACAGGCACCGATCAAAAATCTGGTGCTGTGCAACGCAGGCCAAACCGTGCCAAGGGACAGGTTGAGTGCGACACCGCTCGGGGTGGAGCACTCAATGCGACTTATTTGCCAGCTTTTTTGGCGCTTTCGGCCATTTTGGATTGCAGCACCACGTAAGCACAACCCATGCCCACAATAATAATAGCAATGCCAACGATGCTCATCAGACCATAGTCCGTAGAAAACAAATCTTGAAGCGCCTTCATATTGCCCATCCTTTCAAATATCAATCACCGATTCACAAATTCACAAATTTACCGCGAATCACACTATGCAGCACCAAGGCGCATCCAAATATGACACATGTCAATTAGTCGACAAATAAAGTCACCATTGGCAGGCTGGCTACTTTACTGCCACTGCGCTGGCTATCCGGTAATACAAGCCATAAGGATCGTCTTCGAGGACGGCAAATTTTCCTTCGACCACGACCGGCTCCATGGAGTATTTCACCGGGGTTTTGGTGGTGATCTCAACCATGCTTTCTGGCCCACCCGGCACACAAAAAGAACACGTCAGAGGCACCGCACTAAGCAGAAAATGCTT
>CAIYNH010000675.1 GCA_903927495.1 uncultured beta proteobacterium | reverse complement strand
TACAGCCAGCGCTGTCGCGAGGCCTATAAGGATGTGCCGCTGATTCTGGGTGGCATTGAAGGCAGTTTGCGCCGCATTGCACACTATGACTATTGGTCTGACAAAGTGCGCCGCAGTGTGGTGGTGGATGCCAAGTGCGATTTGCTGTTGTACGGCAATGCCGAGCGTGCGATTGTGGAGATTGCCCACCGCTTGAGCCGGCGCGAACCGATTGAGCACATTACCGATGTGCGTGGTACGGCATTTGTGCGTCGACCCGGCGATGCCAGCAGCACCGATTGGTTTGAGATTGATTCAACCCGCGTCGATGAACCAGGCCGGGTCGAGTCGCACGTTAATCCTTACATGACCACCAGCGAGCAAGCTGCAACGCAGGGCAGCGCCTGCGCGAAGCAGGAGGCAGCTGAGGAAAGCGCCAAAAATGCTACTGAAAATATAGCTGACTGTGCAGGTAGCGTAAACGTTACAGGTCAAATTTATCCTTTAAGTTTTATACCCAATGCGAGTTTGCGTAACACCTCCAGCCCCCAGGCCGGGGTGAGCGCTATGGCCATTGGCAAATTGATCGTGCCCCCACGCGATCGGTCGGTGATTCGCCTGCCCAGCTACGAGCAGGTTAAATCTGACCCTGTGCTTTACGCCCATGCCAGCCGGGTCTTGCATTTGGAAACCAATCCTGGCAACGCCCGTGCACTGGTGCAGGCTCATGGTGAAGGAAGTACCGCACGAGATGTGTGGATCACACCCCCGCCGATTCCCTTGACTACCGCAGAGATGGATCAGGTCTTTGGCATGCCCTATGCCAGATCACCGCACCCAAGTTACGCAGATACGCAGGGCAGTCATGACGGTGCCACCAAAATCCCGGCCTGGGAGATGATTCGTTTCAGCATCAACATCATGCGTGGCTGCTTTGGCGGTTGCACCTTTTGCTCGATTACGGAGCACGAGGGGCGCATTATCCAAAGCCGCTCCGAATACTCGGTAATCAGGGAAATTGAGGAGATTCGCGATAAGGTGAAAGGGTTCACGGGCACGATTTCCGATTTGGGTGGCCCAACCGCCAATATGTACCGTCTCGGTTGCAAGAGCCCAGAAATCGAGGCTGCTTGCCGCAAGCCAAGTTGTGTGTTTCCGGGTATTTGCCAGAACCTGGGCACCGACCATCAGCCTCTCATCAACATTTACCAGCGTGGCCGTGCGCTGCCGGGCATCAAGAAAATTCTGATTGGCTCGGGTGTGCGCTATGACTTGGCTGTGCAAAGCCCTGAATATGTCAAAGAGTTGGTACAGCACCATGTGGGTGGGTATCTGAAAATTGCGCCTGAACACACCGAAGCGGGTCCTTTGTCAAAAATGATGAAGCCTGGCATGGGCACCTACGACAAGTTCAAAACGTTGTTCGATAAATTTACTGCTGAGGCAGGCAAGAAACAGTTTCTGATTCCGTATTTCATCGCTGCCCACCCCGGCACCACCGATGAAGACATGATGAACCTGGCGCTTTGGTTGAAGAAAAATGGTTTTCGGGCCGATCAGGTGCAAACCTTCTACCCCAGTCCCATGGCCACCGCCACCGCCATGTACCACACGGCACGCAACCCCCTGCGCAAGGTGCACCGCCAAGCCGAAAGCGACGATGAGACGGTGGACATTGTTCGCGGTGACAAGCGCCGGCGACTGCACAAAGCCTTTTTGCGTTATCACGACCCCAACAACTGGCCCCTGTTACGTGAGGCCCTCAAATCTATGGGCCGGGCAGATTTGATCGGCAACGGCAAACACCATTTGATTCCGACCTTTCAGCCGCTAACCGATGGCAGCTACACCAGTGCCCGGCGTAAAAATTCTACGCAAGTGCCAGGCCAAACCCCGGTGCCTGGGCGATTGCTGACGCAGCACACAGGTTTGCCGCCGCGAAACACAGGTAGTAAAACTGCACGGCAAGCAGCGCCACGCAAGCCGCGTTGAAACGCCTCAAGCGGTGACTTCGGTGAACCCGCGCTGCAGTTTGATGTGTGCACAAAGACCACCACTGGAAGCGTTGCTGAGCTCAAACAGTCCGCCCATTCGGGAGATGGTTTTTTCCACAATTGCCAGTCCAAGTCCGGTGCCGTTGGCTGCCGTGCGCGCAGCTTCACCCCGATAAAACGGCGTGGTAAGTTGTTTGAGCTGATTCTGAGGCACGCCCACGCCGTAATCACGAACCCGGATCAGCACCGCCTTGTCCTCGCCACGCGCCGAGATCTCAACCATGGCAATGCCGGTATCTGCTGACTTTCCGTAGCGTCCGGCGTTTTCCAGTAAGTTGGTGATGATGCGTTGCAGTTCGACCGGGTCCGCCATCACCTTCAGATTGTCTTGCAGAGCCACTTTGAACTGCATGTCGGGGCGTTTACGCAGACTGACTAAGCAGGACTCGACGGTTTTGTTCAGGGAAACCACTTTTAACCCCATGTTGCCGGGGCGCGCGTAATCCAGAAACTTGTCGATGATGGAGTCCAGTTGGGCGATGTCTGCGGCCATATTTTCGCGAGCGTCGAGGTCGGCTACGCTGAGCTCGGTCTCCGGGCGCAAACGCGCCAAGGGGGTACGCAGATCGTGTGAAATGCCTGCCAGCATGACCGCCCGATCCTGTTCGATTTTTGCGAGCTTTTGTGTCATGCGGTTAAAGCCAATATTGACCGCTCGAATCTCACTGGTGGAGACCAGCTCATTGAGTGCGCTGGCCTCAAAGTCGCCCTCACGTACGCGACTTGCTGCAAACGACAATTCTTTCAACGGGCGATTGATCAGTCGGGCAATCCAGGCTGCGCCCGAGAGCGACAGCGCCGCCGCCGTGATCAGCCAGATTAGCCAGGTGCTGCCGGCGGGCTGGTTAAAACGCGCTCGGTCGGTTTGTAGCCAATAGCGGTCTTTGTCAATTGTGAAGCCAACCCACAAACCTCCTACCTGGTTGACACTGTTGGCAACCACCGTACCCGCTCCAAGTTTGCGTATGAGTTCTTTTGAAATGCGCTTACCGTGATCATCTTCGTCAAAGGGCGCAAACACATCGTTGGGTTCACGCGGCACGATCATCACGTGTTCCTGGTCTTTCATGGTCTTGAACAGCGATACCCGGGCGATCGCGTCCGAGTGCATCACCGCAGCACGGCTCAGGTTCACCAGCGAGGCAATTTGTTGGGCAGTTTGCAAGGCACGCGGTTCAAACTCCATTTCGCGCAGAGTCTGAACCCAGGCAACGACACTACCGACGAGCAGCAATGCCAATAAGAAAAATGTCCGCCAGAACAGGCTCAAGCCGCTGTGGGGTGCGCTGCTTGGCGAGGTTTCGGCCAGGCGCTGGTCTGGCATGTCGGTTTCAGGAGCTGCCATCGGGAACAAACACGTAGCCCACTCCCCAGACTGTCTGGATAAAGCGCGGGGAGGTGGCATCGACTTCAATCAGTTTGCGAAGACGCGAGACCTGCACATCCAGACTGCGATCAAACGGCTCGAAGTCGCGTCCTCGTGCCAGTTGTGCCAGTTTTTCCCGCGACAGCGGCTGGCGTGGGTGCCGAACCAAGGTCTTGAGCATGGCGAATTCACCGGTGGTCAGTGGCAAATCCTCGATGCCTCTGCGCAAGGTGCGGGCCCCCATATCAAATGAAAACGGGCCAAAAATGACGGTTTCGTTGTCGATCGAGGGTGAACCCGGTGCTTCGAGGGTTGGCCGACGACGCAACACGGCATGGATTCGGGCGAGCAGTTCACGTGGGTTGAAGGGTTTGCCCAGGTAGTCGTCGGCTCCGACTTCCAGGCCGACGATACGGTCGATGTCTTCGCCCTTGGCCGTCAGCATGATGATGGGCGTGCGGTTGCCGGCGCCGCGCAGACGTCGGCAAACCGAAAGGCCATCTTCGCCGGGCATCATGAGGTCAAGCACGATCAAGTCAACTGGCTCGCGCAGCAAAATCCGCGTCAGGGCCTTACCATCTTCGGCCAGTAAAACCTCGAAGCTCTCTTGCGTCAGGTAGCGGCGCAACAGGTCGCGGATGCGAAGGTCGTCATCAACGACCAGAATTTTGTCAACGCGGTTGGGGTTAGCTGCCATACTCTATCTACTTGAATTTGTAACAACCCAATTTTGATCGGCTTGAGTTCGTTTTTTGCTAATTTTCTGCCATTCTTGACATCTTGTTACATCTGTTTCCCTTTTCATGCATGATGCGAGAATTTGCACAGCTTTCGTCCTAACACTGCACTATTTATGGCCGATTTTTCACCCCTATCCACGATCAAACGCATGACCACCGGTGCCGTTGCTGGGCAATCGCCTACCATGCTGGGTCGGTTTGAACTCAAACGCATGCTGGGTCAGGGAACCCAGTCGCAAGTCTGGTTGGGCTTTGATCCCAGGCTGGAACGTGAAGTCGCGATCAAACTGATGAAGCCCATGCGCGGTTCGGATGCCACCGCGATTACCCAATGGCTGCAAGAGGCACGCAGTGTTAGCCGCCTGACGCATGTCAACATCGTGCCGGTGTTTGAGGCCGATGTGCAGGGTCAACAACCTTACCTAGTTTTTGAGTACGTGGCCGGTCAGACGCTGTCAAGCCTGCTGGCCAAGCAAGGCGTGTTGTCAGCCGAGCATGCGGTGAACCTGATGCAGGATGTGATCAGTGCTTTGGTGGCTGCACATGCCAGCGGGGTGGTGCATCGCGACCTGAAGCCTTCCAACGTGCTGATCGATGCCAATGGTCGGGCCCGAGTGATGGATTTTGGCATTGCCATGCGCATAAGTGGCGCGCCTTCGTCTCAAACCACCCCAGACGGTGCCGGCACTCCCGCCTACATGGCACCTGAAGCCGCCAGGGGCGCAGCCGTCACGCCGCTGATGGATATCTATTCGGCAGGGCTTTTACTGGCTGAAATGCTCTCGGGGAAACCGCTGATTAACGGGGCAGATCCGTATCGGGTGATGTACCAGGTAGCCCATGAACCCCTGCAATTTCCTGAAAATTTGTTATCCAGTATTGACGATCAGTTGCGGGCCATCATGTTGCGGGCACTGGCACACGAACCAGAGTTGCGCTTTCAGGGTGCCCGGATGTTTCTGGAGGCATTGAAACAGTGGCGCGGTAACGACCTCGCTGGTGATGGCAAGCAGGGCGCAGGAACTGCTGGTAAAAACAATGGTACGTTGGATTTTTTGTTGCGGCGCATGCGCCACAAGAGCGACTTTCCGGCCTTGTCCGAGTCCATTGTTCACATTCAGAGCATGGCCTCGTCCGAGAAGGAGAGCGTCAGCAGCGTGACCAACGAAATCCTGAAGGACGTGGCACTCACCAACAAACTGTTGCGTCTGGTCAACAGTGCACACTATGCCCGGGGTAGCAGCATTGGAACAGTATCACGGGCAGTGACCTTGGTCGGCTTTAACGGAATACGCAACATGGCGTTGAGTTTGGTACTGCTGGAACATATGCAGGACAAAGCCAACGCCAACTTGCTGAAGGAGGAGTTTTTACGCGCATTGATGTCGGGCTCGCTAGCAGCTGAATTAGGCGAATCGGCGCGGGAGGGTGAAGAGGCCTTCATTGGTGCATTATTTCAAAACCTGGGTCGGATGCTGTCGCAGTTTTATTTTCCGGAAGAAGCTGCCGCAATCCGCAATCTGGTCTCCACGGCACGTGAGCCTATCAGCGAGATGGCAGCATCAACCCGGGTATTGGGAATCAATTTTGAAGCCCTGGGACTCGGGGTTGCCAAGGCCTGGGGGCTGCCTGAGAGCATTCAAAAATGCATTACCAAACCAGCCGGTGATCCGCCCTCACGCACACCCCCTGAGTTGCTGGAGCGTATGCGCTGGCGAGCGCGGGTATCTAACGAAATGGCCGATGCGATGTTGCATGCCGACCCCGCTGAAGTCGAGCGGCAGTTGTCACAAGCGGGCAAGCGCTATGGCAAGGTTCTGGGGCTCAGCGGCAACGAGGTGCATTCGGCCACGGTCACGGCGCGCAAAAAACTGATTGAGTTGGCACAAGCGATGGATCTTACCGTTCCAGCCAGCTCCAAAATGTCGCACTTGCTGAATGGTCCTGCCGATGCCAGTACCGAGGCCATGCAGCAGCAAGCAAATCAGGAGGCGGCTGGCTCCACCGATCTCCATGCCACCCAAGCCATCACCGCCAACCCTAGCCCAGCTCAGCGACACCATGCTGAACACGTCACGCAAACCCTGGCAGCGGGCATCCAGGACATTACCAATGTTATGGTTGAAGATTTCAAGCTCAGTGATGTGCTGCGCATGATTCTGGAAGCAATGTATCGGGCACTGGATTTTCATCGCATCATTTTTTGTATGCGCGATCCCAAAATTGACATGCTCACCGGGCGTTTTGGTCTGGGGCCGGGTGTTGAAGGGGTGGTTAAATCTTTTTGCGTGCCGTTGCATACAACTGGCAAACCGGACCTGTTTGCCACGGTTTGCAACAAAGGCGCGGACACACTGATCAGCGATTCCAGTGACCCGCGGATCGTGGCCAGCCTGCCAGCCTGGTATCGCCAGAGTTTTAATGCCCCGGCATTTTTGATTCTTCCCTTGCTGATCAAAGGCAAACCATTGGGATTGATCTATGCCGACAAGGCCATCAAAGGGGGGCTGACGGTGGACGATAAAGATCTGTCGATGCTGCGCACCCTTCGCAACCAGGCCATCATGGCCTTTAAACAGTCCAGTTAAGTCCGCTTACCTATTCCGAACAAGCAAGGTTAAATGACCTCTAACGCTTTGCCAGTAAGCATTTAGCACTATCACATACACAGCAAAATGAAGTCGACCTTGTAGTTGTTGCAGCGAAAGTGCCAGGGCTGCGAGCGTGTGGCATCAGAACACGGCTTGTCATGAAAATCATGCCGTACACGCTGCTGACTCCGGCAATTCGGTTCATGGCTGCAGTTTTTCAGCGCGTGTTTCGACTTTCGCAGTTGAATTTGGTGCAGTGGGCGTAGAGAGACAGAGCGTGTTCTTGCAATGTAAACCCGCGTTCGTTGGCTACCTGTTGCTGTCTTTGTTCGATCTCGGGGTCGTAAAACTCTTCGACCTTGCCGCAGTCCAAACAAACCAAATGGTCATGGTGTTGACCCTCATTGAGCTCATATACCGACTTGTCTGAATCAAAATTTCCACGGATCAGCAGACCAGATTCCTCGAACTGCAGCAGCACCCGATAGACGGTTGCCAAGCTGACATCGGCACCCTCGTTGTGCAGCACGCGGTACACGTCCTCAGCCGTCATGTGCCGCACCCCGTTAGTCTGGAATACCTCCAGTATCTTCTGGCGCGGAATGGTGGCCTTGAGGCCGGTGCTCTTGATTTCTTCGATGCGGGTCATGGTCAACCGATGGTACTAGCAATAAAGTTCATCAACCCTTGACTTTTGTACATCACGGTGCTGACTTGTCAGTGTGTGCGGATAATGTCTCAAGAGCACAATGACAGAGTCAACAGCGTTCAATCGAATTTACAAGACGCAGAAGATGACGTGACAAATCCCGGCATTTTCACTTGCATAGTGTGGGGTGCGAAGCACCACCGAAACTGGGTCAACCGTGCATAGACACTGCGGTATGTGAATAATGCAACG
This sequence comes from uncultured beta proteobacterium, assembly GCA_903927495.1. Classification (GTDB taxonomy): domain Bacteria; phylum Pseudomonadota; class Gammaproteobacteria; order Burkholderiales; family Burkholderiaceae_C; genus Rhodoferax. The sequence goes on along the minus strand of CAIYNH010000675.1, from coordinate 1,456 downwards.
CCAAATCCGAGTGCCAGCATGGGGGTATTTTGTGCAAATGGAATAGCCCATAAGGCCGGCAACGCAGCAAGTAACCACATGAACGGGGCAGTCATGCCGTTTTGCATGGCACAACTGCTGCTCGGAAAAGACGGGCGTGCCAGACGGCGGTACACCAGCATGTGAAGGTGTACTTTATCGGGTTGTCCGGGGTGGTGTCCAATTCGTTTCGATTTGCGTCTGTATGAGAAACCCACCTCAAGTACCGGGTAAGCGCAGACGAGCAACGTGACCCATGCAGTCACTTCGGAATGACGCATGGGCAGCAGCACCGCAATCCACCCGACCAAAAAACCCAGCAGATAGGCACCACCGTCACCGAGAAATATTTTACCCAAAGGCCAATTAATAGCACCAAAGCCGATTGTGCACGCAGCCACGGTAAAACACACGGTCGCCAGAGGTGCGTCGCCCACTGTCAACGCTATCAGTCCCATCGCACCCAGCATGATGGAAACGGCACCTGTAGCCAGGCCGTTAAAACCGTCAATGATATTGACTGCGTTGGCTAAGCCTCCCACAGCAAAGGCTGTAAATAGTACCGCCAGCGGTGTGAATTGCAGCAACCAGTCGAACACCGGCAAGCCAGTGTTTTGCATGGCCACACCGGTCAGGTACCAACCCAGCGCGCCACTGAACATGGTGGCCAGTAAGCGCGGCAGCACGCCAACCTTCTTGGTGATGTCTTCAGCCAGACCGAAACCAAATGCCGGTATACCTGCCAGCAGCATGGGGCCGAGGATGGCTCGCACATCAGCCTCAGACAGCAACCATGCGCAGGTCAGACCGAGCGCAATGGCTACGCCACCGACACGGGGCGTGGGTGTTTTGTGAAATTTTTGCACTCCAACAGCACTGTCCATGCTGAACTGGCCATGCCAACCCTGAGTGGTGACCAGCAAGATGCTGGCTATTAAGGTTACGACAAAGACGATGTAATAGATTTGCATGACGAGACTCCCATTGAAATAATATTGCTACGCTCCCACTTCAGGCTTACGCCCTAATGCCCTGTTCCAAGCTTGCTGTAGTCGGCCCAGCTTTTCAGCTGATTCCGGCATTTGGGCTGCACCCCGCAGCGCTTGGCGAATAAAGACAAATAGCAACAGCGCAAAGCCTGTAGCCAGCGTGCTCATCAAGGCAATCAGGGCTTTTTTGGGCTTGCTCTTGCGCTCGGGTGCTTGAGCAACGTCAAGCACCTGAATAATGGCACCTTCTCGGCTCTCGTCTACCCGGGCCATCTCGTATTGCTTGGCAAAAAGTTCAAACAAGGTTTCGTGGTATTTAAAGTCACGGAACTTGGCGATGTAGTCACTGACGGTGCCAGAATTGGCACTTGGATCGGCTTTTTCTGCACGGTCCATCTGGCTCCGCATGGCGGCGAGTTCGGTTTGCGCCTGTTTGAAGTCAGGTGCCG
>CAIYNH010000674.1 GCA_903927495.1 uncultured beta proteobacterium | reverse complement strand
CTCGACGTTGACCACCACCGGGGCACACTGGGCGGCTGGCGCCTGCATGGCCTGCCCTGGCGTCAACTGTAAGCCTGCCCCGAGGCCGCAGCTCGCATCAGTGCATGTAAGCCCTTGCCTCTTCACCAGGGTTGGGCAGGCCGGCAATGCGCCAAAGACTGCTGCAACTACTGAACAACTCGTGGCCACGGCTCGGATCCAGACCGGCGGCTCGGCAGACCAGACGCATGACCGGCAGCGCACCGATGGAAAAATAGCCATCGCGCACGATGCCGATGACCTGCCAGTGTTTGGCCGTCAGCTCCGCAATGCCGGCCTGTCCGGCCAGCCCTTCGGCAAGGTTCTTAGTCCACTGGTCCGAATCGAGCAGATAGCCGTTGCGATCAAACTGGGCGGATAAAACGATGGCGCTCACAGCGCGCGTGTTGTCGTTCTGGGGAAACATGTGTCTGGTACCTTTGGATGCAATGCAGTGTGCCGAATCTAAGGCAGGTCGTCGCAATTCGCAAATACCGATTCATCATGTCCTTATGACCGCAGGTTTGGTAGCAGTCCAGCTTCACGGCTCTCAATCATGGGAATCATCGTGCATCTCGTCTTGCTCTAGGGCCCGACGGGCGGCCGCTTCCGTCTCCAGCCGCTGCGTCTTCGCCATCCGCTGCAAACGACGCTGATCGACGGCCTCCTTGCTCAAGGCAATGGTTTCTTCGCCAAACAGGACTTGCCGGAGAAATCGAAAACCAAACTGCATCAAGGCAATGTCATCGCAAAGAATGTCTTTCAGCTCTTGTGCTGGCAGATCGTAGAGTTGGCGGAAGCCCGCACTCGCGACAAACTCGCTAAACCGATCAAGGTCGTAGCAGACCATGAAAAACAGTTCCAGACTGCGCTTGGAAGGCTTGCCGATGCTCGGGCCGGATGACTTCTTCTTCAGGATCAACTGGCGCCAGCCGCGCGCCAGTTCGTCATAGTCGTCCAGCCCCTGCTCCTTGCGGTAGTCCGCCACACTAATGCTGCGATCTTCCCCGTGGCCCAGGCAGTGGGGTTCTTCAACCAGCCCATAGGAGGTACTGTCAGCGGGTTCATCCTGGCGGCGCAAGGACAGCAGGGCCAGTGGGTAATAACGGCAGGCCGTCGGGCGGTCTTCATAGACGCTGCAGCCTTGCGGTGTCATGAACTGGCAGGCGCTGCCGTTGGCAATCGGGCGCAGTTTGACGCCAGCAATGCTACCTTGCTCCATTTCATACGGCAAGGTGTACTGCTGCAGAAAGGCACCTGAACTGATCTCAAAGCGCAGTTTAAGTCGCAGAATGTCATACGGTGTGAGCGAAATGTCAATATTGCTGCAACAGGCGTTCCAGCAGGCAATGCCCTTGCGGCACTGGAACTGGATCACCTTGTTGGCATCAAAGGTCTGTGGCAGCACCGGATTGACGGGAAAAGGCAGATTCTGCGTCGTGTCTTTGTTCATTTAGATACCTTGCCAATCAGTTGAGGACAGAGCTGGCACACTTCCCGTGGCTTCGGTCTGTCCAGCAAAAACATAAAAATGGGCCGGACACCTTGCGGCGCCCGGCCCTTGCGACTTTACTCGACGAATCGCGACAAAGCGTTAGTGTGGCGCTGGTGCTTTAAAGAGCTTCGATTTGTCTACCAGATCAACGTGCTTGCGCTTGAAACAGGTCCACTTTTTGGTGGACTTGTCGTAGATCGAGTTGACGAAGCAGTGCCAGTTTTCTT
>CAIYNH010000673.1 GCA_903927495.1 uncultured beta proteobacterium | reverse complement strand
TGCCAGACTTTATGCGATTGCTGTTGCTGGGTGGGCTGGTAGGCTCCAGCGTGAGCGCGCTGCTCGGCACCGGCTGCCTGCAGTGGCAGGGCTTTGTACCTGAAGGCCGGTTTTTTGCCAGCGCCGTGGATTGGTGGCTGGGTGATGTGCAAGGTGTGGTGCTGCTCACACCCTTGCTATTGCTGTGGCGGCCCAACCCGGATCGGCCCTATGGCTGGCCTTCGGTGCGCTACCTGGTTGAAGCCGGCCTGGTCTTTGGCTGGACTGTATTCACCTCTGGTATTGTCTTTCTGGATTGGGGGCGGCACTGGTTTGAAGCATATCCTGAGCTGTTTCCACACTCGGTCTTCAAGGCCTACTGGATGTTTGTGTACGCCACCTGGATTGCGGTGCGCCAAGGTTTGCGTGCGACCAGCCTGGCACTGCTGTTGGTGGCCGGCATGGCTGCCACCGGGGTCCATCAAGGCGTTGGGTATTTCAGTCACGACGGCACCAGCGGCCTGATCGCCAACTGGTTTTTTACCCTGTGTCTGTCGGTGGTCGGCATGGCATTGGCCATCTACATTCACGATCACAAGCGACTCAGTGAGGCTTTAGCCAAAAGTGGTGCGGCCACTAGCCAGGAGCTGCGCAACGTGTTGACCGCATTGAATCAGCACGCGCTGGTGGTTTTGATTGATGCCGATGGCCGGATTACCTCGGCCAATGACAAGTTTTGTCAGATCAGTGGCTACACGCAAGACGAGTTGCGCCAGGGTGACCGGCATTTGCTGCGCACCAAGCTGCACGAGCCCGATTTTTACCAAACTCTCTACGACACCGTGGCCAGCGGGAATGTCTGGCACAGTGACATCAGCCGCCGGGCCAAAGATGGGCGTATCTTCTGGCTCGACAGTGCCGTGGCACCGATCAAAAACGCGGCTGACGGACCCTCTGTGTATGTGTCGATCTGCGCCGACATCACTCAGCGCAAAAAAATCGAAGATGAACAGGCCTGGCACCGGTCACATCTGGAGCAACTGGTGCTTCAAAAAACAGAGCACTTGCAACAAGCGCTGCAAGCGCTACAGGTGAGTGAGGAAAAACACCGCATGCTGCTGGAGGAATCCAGTGACCCGATCTTCAGCGTCACGCCAGAGCTCCGCTACAGCTATGTCAACACGGCGTTTGCTGCACCCCTGGGCAAGTCGCCGCAAGAGATCATAGGCAAGGGTCCGCATGATTGCTTTCCAAAAGTTGAGGCCGACAAGCGGGTGTCGGGTTTGCGCTCCATTTTTGACTCTGGACGAGTGCGAAATTTCGAGGTCAGGGTTCCGGGTACAAGCGGCGAACAGTTTTACCTGACCACGGTACGACCGATTTTTGACGCTGCACATCAGGTTATTGCCGTGCTTGGTATATCAAAGGACATTACCGAGCGCAAATTGGCAGAACAAAAACTTAACCAAACCCTGTCGCTACTCAGCGCGACGCTGGAGGCAATCGACGAGGGCGTAATCGTGATGGGGCGCGATGCGCATATTGACCGCTGGAATCAGCGCTTTGTGATGCTTTGGGGGATCGATGAAGACTTGCTTATCGCGCAAAATTTGCGCCAGTGTCGCGAGCACATGGCCTCCCGGATGATCGACCCGCAGGCTTATCTCAGCAACCTCGCCGACTGGTCTGCGAGTCCTGAAGCCACGGGTTCCGAGTTCATCTCACTGGTTGACGGGCGCATCCTCAAGCGCAGTTTCCGACCTCAATATCTGGGCGATCAGGAGGTCGGGCGGGTTTGGTCGTTTGTTGACGTGACGCAACTGGAGCGCCAAAAAGAAGCCTTGTTAAAGAGCGAAACCCGCTTCACTCTGGCCGTAGAAGGCGCTGATGAAGGCATTTGGGATCTGAATCTGCTGACCCAGGAGCTTTACCACTCACCGCGTATGGCTGAAATTCTGGGCTACACGCTCGCCGAGTTGCCTAGCGTTCGTGAAGTCTGGGATGCGCTGGCTCACCCCGACGACGTTGGGCAATACCGCAACAAGATGCTGGCCCACTTCAAAGATGCCAATCAACCCTTTGAGACCAACATCCGGTTGCGCCACAAAGACGGCTCATGGCGCTGGATTTTGAGTCGTGGGCGGGCCTCGCGCAATGCCGCTGGCCGCGCCATCCGCTTTACGGGTACCCATACCGACCTTACCGAACGTAAGCGCATTGAAGAAGCCGCGCAAGCCGCAACCCAGGCCAAGTCAGAGTTTCTGGCCAATATGAGTCATGAAATCCGCACCCCTATGAACGGTGTGGTGGGCATGGTCGACATCTTGCAGCAAACCCAACTGGACCCCGAACAACGGCGCATGGTAGAGGTCATCCACCACTCGGCAGAGGCCCTGCTGGGGATTTTGAACGACATTCTGGATTACTCCAAGATTGAGGCCGGCAAGTTAGCGGTGGAGCACTCGCCAACACTGCTACGCCAGGTGTGTGAAAGCGTGATTCAGCTGATGGTACCTGCGGCCACTGCCAAGGCGATTGAGCTGGGGGTGTTTGTGTCGCCCCAATTGCCGCTCTGGATTCTGATTGACCCTACACGACTGCGTCAGGTGCTGCTCAATCTGATTGGCAATGCGGTCAAATTCACCAGTGGCACAGCGGATAGTCCGGGGCGGGTCGTGCTGCACGTCGCACCCGGCACATTGGCGGCCGGACAACCGGGCGTAAATTTGTGCATCATGGACAACGGTATTGGTATGACTGATGCCGTAATGGCCAAGCTATTTATGCCGTTCACCCAGGCCGATGCCAGCACTGCACGCCAGTTTGGCGGAACCGGCTTGGGCTTGTCAATCAGTCAGAACCTGGCAGAACTTATGGGTGGACAGATCAGCGTGCGCAGTGCACCGGATCAGGGCTCCGAATTCACCCTGGCACTACCCTTGCGTGTGGCCCAGAGTTGTCCGAACGGCAGCTCCGAGCCCCGTCTGGATGGCGTGCAGGTGGTCTCGCTCACGCAAGATGACTTGACCTGGGAAATTATTTCCGGTTACTGCACGGCCGCCGGAGCACAGGTCATGCTGGCCAGCGATTTGACGCATGCGCTCAGCCTGGTGCAGCAGGAGCAGGGCCAATTCAAGCACGCCGTGTTGCTGCTAGGACAGGCTTACACCGCCCCTGCGGATGCGCTGCCACTGCCTGCCGGTGTGGGCGTGTTGTGCCTGGTACGCCGAGAAAGTAGCCTGATGGATCAGGGCATTACGGTTCTGACCCAACCACTGCTGCAGCTCGACCTGCTGACCGGTGTGGCCATGGCTGCTGGACTGGTCAATGCACATGAGGTGGTGGCGCTGAGTGATCAGCGTCAGCAAGCCCGAGTCAATGCGCCCACAGTGGCGCAAGCGCGTGCCGATGGCAGTCTGATATTGCTGGCCGAAGACAACGAAACCAACCGTGACGTGCTGCAGGAACAATTGTGCCTGTTGGGCTACGCCGCTGAAGTTGCGCAGGATGGTGCAGAGGCGCTGGCCATGTGGCGTGTTGGAGGCTATGCGCTGCTGTTGACAGACTGCCACATGCCCAACATGGACGGCTTCGAGCTGACCCGGCGCATTCGTGCCGAAGAACCTGCGGGCACGCACCTGCCCATCGTGGCCGTCACGGCCAACGCGTTGCAGGGTGAGGCCCTGCGTTGCCGCGAGAATGGCATGGATGACTATCTGACCAAGCCGCTGCGCCTCAATGAGTTGGGGCCCATGCTGGCCAAATGGCTGCAGCGTGCATCACATCAGCGCCAGCAAGCAGTGCTGCCGTCGGACCCTGACTCTGCCCAAGACCGACAGGTGCCACCGCTGCCGTTGGATTTGATTTCGCCCGTGCCGGTTGTTGGTGTGTCGCTGCTGCAAGACCTGGCGATCTGGGATGCAGCCATGCTCGGGCAACTGGTGGGCAACAACCCCGCTATGCAACTGCGTTTGCTAAGCAAATTTCTGCCCCAGGCTGCCAACCAGGTCAATGACATCGCGGCTGCACTTGAGCGCACTGACCTGGCACAAGCGTCCAATGTGGCGCACGCGCTGAAGTCTGCCGCCCGCACCGTCGGTGCCATGGCCTTGGGTCAGGCCTGCCAGCAACTGGAACAACTTGGACGCGCGGGTGACGGGCCCGCCTGTAGCGCACTCATGGGTACGCTGACGCAAACTTTTGCCAGTGCGCAGGGGCAGATCAGGGCGCATCTGGAAAGTCCGTCGCGCTAGTGCTGCGGGCAGTCAATCAATCAATCAATTACCTTCATGTGTCAACTATCCAACTTACCTTGGCCCGGCCTGCACGCTGAGCAAGCACTTCGAGAGAGTGCCTGGGCCATGTACGAAGCCCAGCGTATTGCTGGGGTGGGCACTTACGTGACTGATTTCAAAACCGGTCTGTGGACTGGTTCCCCCATTCTGGACGGCATTCTTGGCATTGATGGGTCGTTTGTCAAGACCATTTCCAACTGGAACAGCCTGGTGGCACCCGAATCACGCCAGACCCTGCTGGATCACTACGCTCAGGTGATTGCCAGCGACGGTACTTTCAGGCACGATTACAAAATCATTCGCCCCTCGGATGGGCAAACGCGCTGGATCACAGCTTTGGGTGAATTTAGCTTTGCTGCTGACGGTAGTCCGGCTTTTTTGCGTGGCACCATTCAGGATATTTCCGCGCGTAAGGCTGCTGAAGGGGCTTTGCGTGACAGTGAATTTGCTGCCCGCATGGCCCTGGGAAGTTCCCAGGCAGCGACCAAAAAGCTTCAGCAATCGCAAACGGCACTGGCTGAGCGTGAAGAAATTTACCGTAGCATCGTGGCCAACGCTGGCGAAGGCATCACCCTGGCGGATCTGCAAACCCGACGTTTTGTCGAATTCAATGACTTGGCTTGTAGTGTCGTGGGATATTCGCGTGAGGAATTCGCCCAGCTTGACCTGAACGCGCTCAATGCCGAAGTGGGTGACGAGTCGCAAATCGCAGAGCGGACCAAAGCACTGTTTGCGAGCGGCTATGCCAGCTACGAAACCCTGTACCGGCACCGGGATGGGCGTGTCGTCAATGTCTACATCCGTAGCCGGGTCATTACCTTGTCGGGGCGAGCACACCTGGTAACGGTGGCATCAGATATCACGCAGCGCAAGGCACGCGACCTGGAGTTGCAGCGCTATCATGAGCATCTGGAAGATTTGGTACAGGACAGAACCCAGGCCTTGCGTGCGGCGCAGCAGGCGGCCGAAGCAGCCAACCATGCCAAGTCAGAGTTTTTGGCCAACATGAGTCACGAGATTCGCACCCCCATGAATGGTGTGGTGGGCATGATCGATATCTTGCGTCAGACCGATTTGAGCGCCGAGCAGCAGCGCATGCTGCGCACCATTTACCAGTCTTCGCTGTCCTTGCTGGGGATCATCAACGACATCCTGGATTACTCCAAGATCGAGGCTGGCAAGCTCGCCGTGGAACAGATCCCGACTGCGCTGCGGGAGGTGGCCCAGGGGGTAATACAACTGCTTACAAGCACTGCCAGATCCAAATCCGTCGAGCTCACGGAGTCGGTGGCACCAGATCTGCCGCAATGGGTGTTGACAGACCCCGCCCGTTTACGCCAGGTCTTGTTGAACTTGCTGGGCAATGCCATCAAGTTCACCCGCAGCGATGCCAGCCATCCCGGGCGCGTGAGCTTGCGCCTGGAGACTGAAGCCCTGGCCAGCGGCGAGTCGGTGCTGTTGCTGCGCATCATCGACAACGGGATCGGCATGACCCCGGAAGTTATGAGCAGGCTGTTTCAGCCCTTCACACAGGCTGATGCCAGCACCTCGCGTCAGTTCGGGGGGACCGGTTTGGGGCTGTCGATCAGCCACCAATTGGTGCTGTTGATGGGCGGCCAGATCACTGTGATCAGTGTGCCGGGTGAAGGTTCCGAGTTCACGGTTTCGCTGCCGCTGCTGGTGGCACCAGAGGCTCATCGGCAAGGTACTGCGCCCGAGCGCCGTTCACACCCCAGGGCCGAAGCCCCCAGCGTAGCGCAGGCGCAGGCCGCAGGGCGGCTGATTTTGTTGGCTGAGGACAATGAGACCAACCGTGATGTGATGCGTGAGCAACTACAGTTGCTGGGGTTCGCCTCTGAATCGGCTGAAGATGGCATGGCTGCCCTTGAAATGTGGCGCAGTGGCCGTTATGCGCTGCTGCTGACGGACTGCCATATGCCGCATATGGACGGTTTTGCTCTCGCCGCTGCCATCCGCAACCTGGAAAGCACAGGCCAGCGTTTCCCGATTATTGCTGTGACGGCCAATGCCATGCAAGGTCAAGCCAGTCGGTGTCTGCGCGCCGGTATGGACGATTACCTGAGCAAGCCACTGCGCCTGGATAGTTTGCGATCGATGCTGGGCAAGTGGCTACCGCAGGCATCATCAGGGCTGCCGTCACGAGTTCAACTTGAGCCTCAAGGAGAGGTGCCAGACACCCCGTGGCTGGCCGATGCGAGGGCTTCATGTCTGGTTTTAACAGACCATGGTGTCGCCGCCGAGTCCGCCATTCGGCCGGTCTGGCAGGCCAGCAGTTTGGCTGACCTGGTGGGTGACAACCCTGGCATGCACCAGCGGCTGTTGAAAAAATTCCTGCTCAATACCCAACGTCAGTTGGCGCAGATCGACACAGCGGTGCAGACCAATGACATCAGCACTCTGGTGGGGGTGGCGCACGCCCTCAAGTCGGCGGCCCGCACCGTCGGTGCCCTGGCCCTGGGCGAGTTGTGCCAGCAGCTTGAAACTGCGGGTCAAAATGCCCAGGACCAAATTTGTCTGGCACTGGCCGCCGATTTGCCTGCGGCGATGGCACGCGTTGAGGTCGAAATCAAGCTGGCGCTGAAGGTTTTTGAGTAGCAGTAGACTGGCAGAAGCTTCTGAGAATACTGTAATAATGGTTGAGATCTATTTCATCTGAACAGGAGCTCCCGTGGAGAATGCATCTTTGCTTGCTGATGGGCTGTCGGTGTTGGTGGTTGATGATGATGAATTCAGCCGCGATTTATTGGCTGAGATGTTGGTCGACCAAGGTGTTACCGAGGTCCACACGGCGATCAATGGCCGCGATGCCTTGCGCACACTGAGTTGCCTGCCGCAGATGCCTGACATGATGATTTGTGATGTCTTTATGCCTGACATGGATGGAATTGAGTTCATGGCTGAACTGGGTAAACAGCGTTATCAGGGGGGCGTGATGTTGCTCACAGGTGTCGATGTTGAGATGTTGTCACTGGCGCAAGAGCTTGCGCGGGCTGATGGACTCAAATTGCTGGGCTCGTTTACCAAGCCGCTGCACCGTGACACACTGGCCGCGGTGTTGCGTTTGGTGAATTAGTTAAATCGGCGGTAGCGCTTGCTGATAAAGCATTGCTTACTCACTAAACTATAGCAATTTTAAGGCCGTCAATAGGGCGATTAAGAATTCAACTGGGGTCTGCTCGCACGCGGTTGTCTGCGCCAGCCAGACTCAATTGGATTCATCTGCGTGGTCTACCCATGCTCGCAACTACCGATGAACTGCGCTGCGGCGCAGCGGCCATTTTGTGAAAAATTACTCTGATAGCGTTTTTTTGTAATCCAAGCTCATAGATCCAGAACCGATTGAGGTGATTTTTCTCGCATAATCCGCGCCATGCAAACTTTGCGCCAAATCAAACAAATCGCCCGCTTCGTGCTGGCGTGGTTTGTCTTGTCTATTGGGGTTGCGATTGCATCGCCACTTGTCAATCCGAAGCCGATGGAACTGATCTGTTCCGGCGCAGGCGTGATGAAGCTGCAGGTCCAGACCGATGACGACAGCAAAACTGTCTTGAGTCACACACTCGACTGCCCTTTGTGTGCCACCAACTTGGCACCTCCTACCCCGTTTGTGGATTTGACGGCTGAACCAATTCAGCCGCTGGCCTACGTGATGCAAAGCATCCCGGCGGCCCACATAGCCTCCCTCATCGCCATACCGCCGCCAGCTCGCGGCCCGCCAGCATTCTCCTGAACTATTGAATTCATAGCGTCTTGCGCCCGTATTCCGGGGGCTGGAAGCCTGTTTGCCTAATATTTTTTGGAGATTTCCCATGCGAAAAAATCGCATTATGATGGTGCTTGCCATCGCGTTTCCTATTTCGTTTTCTGTTGTTTTTCCGGCTCTGGCCCAAGCGCAATCGAATGTGCCTTTGAAATCTCTGGGTGTCGTCACCATCAACAGTGGCGCACCGACCTCGCTGCCAACGCAGACCCGTACTGGAACTTTCACCCCTATCCTCAACGCAGCTATGTGGCTGAGTTGAAGTTTGATTTGTAATTTTTGATCGCAGCGACTCTTGGAGGGTCGCTGACCTTTTTTGAAGAACACTATGAAAATCTCGTTTGCTACTAAAGTTATAGCTTCTTGTGCAATGTTAACGGTGGCTAGCGCCACTTTGGCCCATGTGGTATTGAGCGAGCCGGCAGCGCCGTCCGGTACCAGTTACCGTGCCACCTTGCGCGTGGGTCATGGCTGTGACGGCTCGCCCATCACCGCACTGCGGGTCACCCTGCCGGCCGGTTTCACTGGTGCAAAGCCGATGCCCAAAGCGGGTTGGGTGTTGTCCATTCAGTCAGCCATGCTGGCCAAGCCGTATGAGAGTCACGGCAAAACCATCACGCAGGACGTGACGGAAATCAGCTGGACCGCATCGTCCAGGGACAACTGGCTACCCGACGCGTACTACGACGAGTTTGTGCTGCGCGGTGGGCTGCCGGCAACGGCTGGGCCGATCTGGTTCAAGGTGCTGCAAACCTGTGAAAAGGGCAACATCGAGTGGTCGGAGATCCCTGCCAAGGGCACCTCCACCAAAGGACTGAAATTTCCGGCAGTGCTGCTCGATGTGATCGAGTCCGGCCCAGCCGGGCATCAGCACTGAGTGGCAAGCAAGCAGCCGCAACGTTTCATCGAGACCGAGTTGAGCTACAGTTTGCAGTAACATGGATTTTCATGAAAACTCGATACGCTATAAAAAAAAGAGCTTCATGCGCTCTATTGATGAGCGTTACAGGCTATTTTCATCATAATCTCTGGGTGACTTGCTGATGTTTCCAAAGGTCTCCCGCAACCTTGTCATTGTGACGAGCGTGCTGCTGTTCCATGTGGCGGCCCTTTGGTTGCTGCAAACCGGCTTGCTTCGCCGCGTGGTCGAGGTGCTGGTGCCGGTGGAAATTCTGAGCGAGTTGATCGAACCGCCCAAGCCAAAAGAAGCGCCACCCCCGGTGCTGCCCAAGGCGGTAGCACAACCGGTGCTGCACAAAGACGAAGCGCCAGCGCCACCAGTGCCGCTGGCAATTGCCGAATCGACCCCTGCTCCGAATGCGCCGGTGCTGTTGGTGGCACCGCCTAAAGCGCTGCCGCCCATCACCGCGCCGATAGCGGAAACTCCGGCACCGGTGGCTGCGGTGAAAGTAGAACTGCCTTCCAGCGATGCCGATTACCTGCAAAACCCCAAGCTCGTTTACCCGGCCATCAGCAAACGTTTGAGCGAGCAGGGTAAGGTCGTGGTGCGGGTCTTGATAGGCGCAGATGGCACGGCGCAAAAAGCAGAAATTCGTCAGTCTAGCGGGTTTGACCGTCTGGACCAGGCGGCCCTGAGCACCACTTTGCACTGGCGCTACGTCCCGGGCAAGCGCGCCGGTGTGGCTGAGGCGATGTGGTTTAACGTCCCGATTAATTTTTTGTTGGAGTAGTTGTATATGAATTCGCAATCGGGGCTGTTGAGCCTGTGGACGCAAGGTGATTGGGTCACCCGGTGCGTGGCGCTGCTACTTTTATTTATGTCGCTGTCGTCGTGGATCGTGATTTTGATCAAGGCGCTGGCCCTGCGCCAGATTTCTAAAGATGCCAAAGCGACCGAAAACTTCTGGCTCGCGCCAGATTTTGAAGCGGGTGTGAAGGCACTCGGCGGTGCGGTCGACAACCCTTTTCGCCAACTCGCCCTCAAGGGCCACGAGGCCGATGCTCACTTGAAACCCCAAGACGGCAAGCCGCACCTGAACGATTCGCTCGATCTCAACGACTGGGTCACGCGCTGCCTTCGCAGTGCCATTGACGATGCCACCGCGCAGATGCAATCCGGCTTGGCGGTGTTGGCATCGGTCGGCTCCACCGCGCCGTTTGTCGGGCTGTTCGGTACTGTTTGGGGCATCTACCACGCCCTGCTGGCGATTGGTGTGGCCGGACAATCGACCATCGACAAGGTCGCCGGTCCGATTGGTGAGGCGCTGATCATGACCGCGCTAGGACTGGCAGTCGCCATTCCGGCCGTGCTCGGCTATAACGCGCTGGTGCGTGGCAACAAGAGCGTGATCGGCAAACTCAACCGCTTTGCCTACGACTTGCATGCGCTGTTTGTGACCGGCTCGCGGTTGGGCTCCAGCGGCGCGTTTAGCAGCGGCTCGGTGCTGCCGATTCGCAAGAGCTGAACGTCATGGCTTTCGGAATCCAGGACGACAGCGACGAGGTGATGAATGAGATCAACATGACGCCGCTGGTCGACGTGATGCTGGTGTTGCTCATCATCTTCATCATCACCGTGCCAGTGATGAAACATGCCATCAACATTGACTTGCCGCGCGCCACCAACATCGCGCAGGAAGCCAAGCCT
>CAIYNH010000672.1 GCA_903927495.1 uncultured beta proteobacterium | reverse complement strand
TCTGGATTTTGTTTTCAGCATAGCCCACAAAAGCAGTAATGTTGCTACCACCAATGGAGAAGCCTTTGGCGCCCGTGACCACAGTGGGTATTGCACCCGCCTTGAGTGTGCTGAAGCTGGCTTGCTCAAAGCCAATAGAACCACTGAAGTACATGAAGCTGGAAATCGACAGGGTCGCAGTCTGGGCATACACGCCCAAACGTTTACCGCCGCTAAAGTCGATGGTGATGGCCCCGCTGGCTCCCAAGGCCACACCGCCGTTGAACGATTCCGCATAGTTAATGGTGCGACCCGAGCTATCCGCCGAGTTGTACTCAAAACGCAAACCTTGCGTCGACAGTTCGAAATCATTGGGATCAAAACCGTACAGACGGGCATCGTCCATTTGCGCTTTAAGAGCGGTATAGGACTGGCCGCCCACCTTGGCCTTGAGAAGACCAAAGCTCAGATTGTCAACACCAAAGCCATACAGATTAGCCTGTTGCTGAACCAATGTTTTACCGGTATCAAACCCGCTGCCATCGGCATAACCGACAAAAGCTGTGATGCTGGTGCCGGTGATGGCCAACATCGAGGTATTGGCGCTGGAGGGCACCGTGGTTTTGGTGTTGAGCAGATCGTTATTGTTGAGCTTGACTGCGTTGGTGGGCGAATATTTTTCAAACCCGATACGGCCGCTGAAATACGCAAAATCAGAAATTCGCAGAGTCACATCACCTTCTGCGCGGATCATCTCCCCAACCGCACCGTCGTAGGCGAGGTTGACCGACGTACCAGTGCCCGTACTGACATCCAGACTCTTGGCCGCAAAGTCAACCACCTGATCAAGTGGCTTGGTGGCCTGATTGAGTTGCACCGACAAATTCTTCACCGTTGGCAGCAAGTCTGACAAGCCCACAATGCCGACACTGGCCGCGGATGCGGTCAAAGCCGTCCATTTGCGTGCTGGCGTAGTTTGTGAGGTTATCAGAGCCAGACCAAAGTCGATGTTTTCCAGACTCAAGCCAACCGCATCGTCCTTTAGAACGTATTTTCCTGTGGCGACACCATTTGCATCATATTCTTTGACGAAGCTGCCATCCGAATTTTTGGAGTAACCATTGACACCTGCAAACACGCTAATACCAGAGCCACCAATGGTCAGCACATCGGCTTTCACCGACTCAGCCGTGGCAACACCCGTCTTCTTGGCCAGCGTCATAGTCTCTGTGCTCTTGCTCACCGCCAAGTTGCCCGTGACCTGGACAAAACCGTAAACGTCGAGCATCAAGAAGCCGCTGGCTTGCAGCATATTGCCCCGGGCACCATCGAGCGTGAGGTTCATGGAGGTGCCAGAGCCAGTGGCCACGCTCAACGCAGTTTTGCGAGCTCCCGCAGTTCCACTCACGTAGCTGTAATCCACCACCGGGTTGGCCGGTTGACCCGATGCCACCGCCGATGCTTTGTTGATCTCTACGCTCACGTTGGTAGCGCTGATCTTGAGGTCCTCGCCCAAGCCTACGAAACCCACACCACCAGCAGTAGCCTGTAATGTGGTCCAACTGCGCGCTGTACCTGCTGGCGCTCCAGCTGCTTTTTGTTCTTTGAGCAGCGCCAGTCCAAAGTCCACGTTGCTC
>CAIYNH010000671.1 GCA_903927495.1 uncultured beta proteobacterium | reverse complement strand
CTAGCAGCCTGTCGGCCTTATCGTGAAAGTGTCATGCGCATTGACAAAAGTGCCATTTTTTGCCATCCATGATCGCTTTTTTGGCTGGGTCCTGGGTTTTTTCGACCTTTTTCCTTACTGCAGACGTAATACGGCCATGCGCTTCAAATTCCAGGACAGACACACCATATTCCATTCGTTATCAGCAGCGGCGAGTCCGCGCATCGAAAATTGACGAAAGTCCAGCACCGACTTGATGATTCCGAAGACCGGCTCCACTGTCTGCTTGCGCAAGGCGTACAGTTTTTTGCCAGAAAGCGTTTTCAACTTGTGCGCCATCTTTTCTACCAATGTGGCATTGTCGGGCAATGGCGATGGTTCGGTGAAGCGCTCCATTGGGGCTTGATGATGATGCTCCCGTCTGGCCGCAATGAGCGGTTCGATGCCAGCGATGCTGCACAAATTGGCATTGGCCGCGCTGAAATAACCCGTATCGAGCACGATAGCCGGCACCGCCGGCAGGCATTGGGGCAGTTCACTCAAGGCTTGCAGCATGGGAGTGACCTGCTGTTTGTCGTTGGTCGCTTGCGTGACGAAGGCTGCCACGACCAACATACTTCCCGCCAATACCGCCGCCTGGGCGTTGTAGCACTGCTCAAAGCCCCCGCCTGACACGGGCATGATGCACGACTCTTTGTCCGTGAGGTTCACCTGGTCATCGGGGCGGGGCCCCGTAACGGGTTCCTGGGGTATGGCAGACTTCTTTGCTGGCATCACTGTGCCAGCCTGTGCCGCCTGGGCCTGGGCCTGCGCCTGTGCATCTTTCCTGGCTTGAGCTGCGGCGCGCTTGGCGGCTTTTTGCACAGTGGCATCATCCCATGCCTCACGCTGCGCTTTCTGTTGGGCTAACTTGGCTTGGTGCTTGGTCATCTTCTGCTCGTATTGCTCACGCTCAAACACGTCCCTCTCTTTGGCACGACGCTCGATCTCAGCCTTGGCCTTTGCAATCGTGCTCAGCAAACCCCTTCGCAGGTCAACTTCGTTTTGAACGTTCAGTCCCATGGGAAGTTGCTGGTTATCACGCTCAGCTTTGGCCGCCTCAGCCAAAAGCCCATCAATCTCTTTATCCAACTGCGCCTCAAGTTTGAGGGCATGTGCGTAAGATAAGGCAGAGTGCTTGCTTGCATTGGCGTGAATTTTGGTGCCGTCGCCTGCAACAATTGCCTTTTTCATAAGTCCCATCTCGAAGGCAAGAACCAGAACTTGCTTGAAGATGTCCTTGAACTGACCCTGAAAGCGTCGTCTGAACTCGGCCAAAGAACTATGGTCAGGGTGTGTGTTTCCAGCTAAAAATCGAAATGCTATGGAGTCCCTCGTGGCCGCTTCGATCTTGCGACTCGAAAACGTCCTGTTGATGTAGCCGTAAATGAATAGCGACAGGAACGTCTTAGGCGCATAAGGCTTGCTGCCTGAGCCAACGTACGCGTCTTCAAAAGCACTCAAATCCATTTGCTGGACTGCGCCCAGTATGAATCGGGCAAGATGGCCTTCGGGAAGACATTCATCCTCATCAAGTATTTGCTGGAACACCGCCCTGTTATCAATGTCACGGAATTTGCTCACGTAAGTCTGGCTCAAGAAGAAACGGTGCCCGAGTATATGAGCCCTTCTACCTCCCGCTTTCAGAGTGAACACCGTCTCTTAGCCCAAGTCCGACAGGCTGCTAGCGATTTGGGATGCTTACAACGGCACCGGCACGGGCACCGAAATCAACGGCACGCCTTCGGCGTGGCTGGCTAACGATTACTGGTCGGCCACGCCCTCGGCATTTGGCCACACTAGCGTCGGCTTGTACAACAGCATCGTCATCAGCATGAATGACAGCAGCTTCGGTTACGTGGCCTTGCAGGTGTTGTCAGCGGCACCCACCGACACGACCCCTCCCACAGCCACCACCTTCAGCCCACTTGACGAGGCCTCCAGCGTAGCCATCGGCAGCAATATCGTAGTCACCTTCAACGAAGCTGTGCAACGTGGGGTCGGCGACATTGTGCTCAAGACGGCTACCGGCACTACGGTAGCCACCTTTGACGCCGCCACCAGCAGCAACCTGTCCATCTCAGGCAGCACACTCACCATCAACCCCACCTCAGACCTGAGCAACAACACCGCCTACAGCGTTGAGTTCGCCGCGG